>NZ_FUWM01000006.1 GCF_900167185.1 Selenihalanaerobacter shriftii | reverse complement strand
ATAGTAGATATCTACTTTAAAAGTCAGAACGAAAAATATGCCACCTTAAAGAGTAGTAGTACCGATAATGATCAAGAGATAGATCATGACCCAGCGGATAAACTAATCAAGACCCCTGGTGGCTTTCGGATGTTACTTAATAATCAGGAGATAATCTTTGCTAGTAAAGAAGATAAAGCCAAGATGTGGTTAAGAGAAGAGAGTTTAAACTTCTCCGTAGCTGATAAAAGTAAAATAATACTTGATAAAGATAAAATTAATCTCAAGACCGGAAAAGCAAATGGAGTCATAGATGATAATAAGACAGAATTTTCTTTTGGAAGCAAGAGGTTAAAGATAAGTAAGGATGGAATTAATCTTTCTTAGGGACTAACTTAAGTAAGATATTCAATAATTATAAGAGTATGTAATGAGGAGTTTATTGAGATATAACTCCTCTATTTTATATTATTAAGAGAATTATACTTAAATTTAAATTGTGGATAGAGTTATTTGTTGACTTTGTCATTTAAGAGGAATGATAAACTAATAAATGAAATTATAACTTTTTGAAGGAAATAACTGGTTATAGAAAGAAAAAGAATAAATAATGAGCTTAAGATAACTTAATATAAATTACAATAATATACCATATACTTGTATATAAGTAAAATGAAACAAATGAAAGCAAAATAATTATAATAAATATAAAAATGGAGGTTGAATATATGCCTAAAGAATTAGTAATTGGTAATGGGAATCTTCTAATCAATTTTGATCAGAATATGAATATAAGAGACTTTTATTATCCTTACGTAGGTTCAGAAAATCATATAAATGGTCATCGAATTAGGATAGGGGTCTTAATTGATGATGATTTCTATTGGTTAGATGATTCCTGGCAAAGAGATTTAAAATATCAGGAAGACACATTAGTAACTACTACTACCTTTACTAAACCAGACGCAGATTTAAGATTAAAAATGACAGATACAGTCTGCTATAATTACAACATTTATCTTAAGAATATTAAAGTAGAGAATTTAAAGGAAGAAAAACGGGAGTTTAAGTTATTCTTTTCCCATGATTTTCGTATTTCAGGTTCTGATATTGGAGATACAGCTTTATATGAACCGAATTTAGAAGGGGTTATGCATTATAAGGGTAAGCGTTATTTTTTAATTAATGGTCAACATGAAGAGGAAGGTATTTATAATTATTCTACAGGAATTAAAGGCTTTAAAGGAGCTGAAGGAACGTGGCGTGATGCTGAAGATGGAGAGTTAGCTGGGAACCCGATTGCCCAAGGTTCAGTTGATAGTACTATTAATTTTAAATTAGATTTATCTCCCAAGGGTAGTGAGGATATTAAGTATTGGATTTCAGCAGGTAAAGATTATCAAGAGGTTAAAGATTTAAATGAGTATGTTTTAAATAAAGGAGTTAATCAATTAATCAAAGAAACTGCTCACTATTGGCACTCATGGGTAACCAAGCGCAGTAATAATTGTATTAATTGCGACTTGCTACCATCAAAGTGGCAAGATTTGTTTAAGCGTAGTCTATTAACTGTTAGAACCCAAATAGATAATAGAGGGGCTATTACTGCAGCGAATGATACGGATATTTTAGATTATAACCGAGATCATTATAGTTATTTATGGCCTAGAGATGGAGCGTTAGTTTCTTATTATCTAGATCAGGCTGGTTATCATGGGATTACTGAACGTTTCTTTAGATTCTGTAAAGATGTAATTAACCCAGATGGTTATTTATTACATAAGTATAATCCAGATGGTTCAGTAGGTTCTAGTTGGCATCCGTGGGTTAAAGATGGTCAATCTCAACTGCCAATTCAAGAAGATGAGACTGCTTTAGTTATTTTTGCTTTAGGTCAGCATTATCGAAAGAGTGGTAATTTAGAATTTATTCATGAAATGTACGAACCATTAATAAAGAAGGCAGCAAATTTTATGGTTAAATATATAAATAATGATTTAAAGTTACCAAAACCAAGTTATGATCTGTGGGAAGAGCGGAGAGGGATTTTAACTTTTACAACTTCGGCTGTATATGGTGCATTGCAAGAGGCTGCTAATTTCGCTAATATCTTCGGAGAAAAAGAAGTAGCCAAAAAGTATGCAAAAACAGCTCAAGAGATTAAAGATGGCATTTTAAATCATCTATACAGTGAGGATTTAGGAAGATTTGTGCGAATGATTAATTCTATAGATGGTCAGATAGTAAGTGATGAGGTAATTGAAAGTAGTCTTTTTGGGATCTATTACTTTGGTGTATTATCTCCTAAAGACTCTCGAGTAGTAAGAACTATGCAGGCTATTGAGGATAGACTCTGGGTAAATACAGAAGTTGGTGGTATAGCTAGATATGAAGCTGATGACTATTTTAAATCATCTGATAACTTAGATAAAGTACCAGGTAATCCATGGATTATTTCTACACTCTGGCTAGCTGATTGGTATATTAAAATAGCAGAAAAAATAGAGGATTTAGAACCGGCCCAAAGATTAATTAATTGGGTAGTAGACCATACTTATAGTGATAACTTATTACCGGAACAGATTCATCCCCACCAGAATAGAATATTATCAGTAGCACCTTTAACTTGGTCTCATGCAACTTTTGTAGGAATAATTATTAAGTATCAAGAGAAATTAGCTGAATTTAGAAATGATGAATAAATTATGCTATAATAGATTTAATTAATATATAACTGGAGGTTAAATAATGGAAAACGTAGACTTGCATTTACACACTACAGCATCCGATGGGTCTTATACCCCTCAGGAATTAGTAATTGAAGCAGCTAAAAGAGGTTTAAAAACAATAGCGGTTACAGATCATGATACAGTAGCTGGTATAGTACCAGCTATGGAACAAGCTAAAGAGTTAGATTTAGAAGTAATTCCGGGAATAGAATTTACAACTTATGTTGATAATCAAGAGGTGCATATTCTAGGTTATTATATCGATCATTTGGATAAAACATTGTCTACGAAGTTAGCAGAGCTAAAAGATGCTAGACGTACTCGAGGAGAGAAAATAGTAGAGAAATTAAATGAATTAGGTGTTAAGGTACAATGGCAAACAGTACAAGAAATTGCTGGTGCTGGGGCAGTAGGAAGACCTCATATTGCTAGAGCTTTAGTTGAAGAGGGTTATGTTAAGGAATTCTCTAAAGCATTTGATAAATATATTGGTGATGATGGTCCAGCTTATGTACCTAAGACCCAATTAACTCCCAAAGAAGCTATAGAGTTAATTGATGAAGTTGGAGGAATTGCTGTTTTAGCTCATCCAGGGTTAGCGGATAATAACGAAATAGTAAATGAAGTAATTGAATCTGGTATTGAAGGCTTAGAGGTCTATTATTCTAAGCATACTTCAGATATGATTAGGAAATATGTTAAGTTAGCTAAAAGATATGAGTTATTACTCACAGGAGGTTCTGATTGTCATGGCCCAGAGCATAAAGGTGAAGTCTTATTAGGAACTGTAAAAGCTGCGGATTGGTTAGTAACTGATTTGAAGGAAGAATATAGAGCTAAGAATGGGATTAATTTAATAGATTTTGATAAATATTTAAAACTTTATCCTAAAACATCTGGTTTATATCCTGAGGAGCTACAAAAAATAGGTAAAGAATATCATCAGAAAGGATATCTAACTAAGGATGAATTATACAATCTAGCTCATTTAAATTCGACTCGTAGCTCTTATCATGTCAAGAAGAATCCAGCTTATCGAGTTAAGAAGGTGACAGAGATAGTTTATCAACTAGATGATGAATTCTCTCAATTGACTTTATTAGTTGGGCTGACAGGTATAGGGATTCCAACAGCTTCAGCTATCTTAACTAGTTTAAATGATACAGAACATGCTGTAATAGATACTAGGGTTTGGGCAACTCTGCACCAAATGGGTTACTTTGATGTTGAAAAAGAATCTTTTACAGCTGATGATTATTTAAGAATTATGGAGATTATAAGAAAATTAGCTTTAGAAACAGATTTAAGTACAGCTAAGATAGGTTATGCACTCTTTGCATATGATGTAGAACATCGAGAAGGCACCTTGCATTAATAAGAAAAAATTAATATTTATGCAGGAAAAGGAAATATATTCTAGAAGAATAATTAATGGTAAAGAGGTAGGAATTAAATTATTAGGTTAGTTAGGAAAGTTAGTAGGGACTTAGTAGGTTAGTAGGTAAGAATTATTATGAAGGATGGAAGGACGGTAGATAAGATGTTTAAGTATGGAGTCTTAGCAGTATTTGTAGGTGTTTTATTGACTTTGAGTTATTTAAGTATGAAAAAGATTAATAATTTAAATGATTACTTTCTTGGTGATCGAAGTATTGGGCCTTGGGTTTCGGCTTTCACTTATGGTACCACTTATTTTTCAGCTGTTCTTTTTATCGGTTATGCCGGAAAGATTGGCTGGGGTTTTGGGTTATCTTCATTATGGATTGCCATAGGAAATAGTTTGGTAGGTAGTTTATTAGCATGGAAAGTTTTAGCTAAGAAGACTCGCCAAATGACGGTTCGTTTAGATTCTATGACTATGCCGGAATTTTTAGAGAGTAGATATAAATCACCAGGGTTAAAGATATTTTCATCTTTGATTATCTTTATATTTTTAGTTCCTTATTCAGCTTCAGTTTATATGGGATTAAGCTATTTCTTTGAACAGATTTTCTCTATCCCATATTTGTGGGCTTTAGGATCTATGGTAATATTGACAGCGCTATTTTTATTATTAGGTGGTTATTTAGCTGTAGCTATAACTGATTTCATTCAAGGAATTGTAATGGTTATTGGGATTGTTGTTATGATTTATTATGTTCTAACCCACCCAGATGCCGGTGGTATTACCGGAATTTTATCTGGCCTTAAAGAGGTTGACCCTAATTTAGTCCAACCAGTAGGTCCTCCGGGATTGATTCCTCTCTTATCCTTAGTAGTATTAACTAGTTTAGGTAGTTGGGGCTTACCACAAATGGTCCAACGCTTTTATACTATTAAAGATGAAAAATCAATTAAACCGGCAATGATAGTTGCTACTTTATTTGGTATTCTAGTTACTGGTGCTGCATACTTTATAGGAGCTACAACCCATATCTTTTTTGATCAGTTACCAGTAGTTAATGGAGTTGCTAATGCTGATGTATTAATTCCTCAATTAATTGTAAAGGTTATGCCAGAAGCAGTAGTTTTATTGATTTTGCTTTTGGTATTATCAGCTTCAATGTCAACTCTATCCTCTCTTGTCTTAGTTTCTAGTTCTACTTTAGCAATTGATTTATTTAAAGGATTTATTAAACCAGATATGTCTGATAAAAGTAGCATATTATTGATGCGTATTTTATGTGTTGTTTTTGTTTTATTATCATTTATAATAGCTGTTACAAGGCCGGCTATTATCTTAACATTAATGGCTATTTCTTGGGGAACCATAGCAGGAGCTTTCTTAGCACCTTATCTTTATGGTTTGCATTGGGGAGGAATTACTAAAATAGGGGCCTGGAGCGGGATTATTAGCGGTTTAACCATCTCTTTAGGGTTATCAGCCTACTTTAAGATGGCAGCCCAGTATATACCGCTAATCGGGTCTTTAGCTATTTTATTACCATTAGTGATAACTCCTATAGTTAGCTTCTTTACCCCTAGCTATAGTAAAGAACATCTCTTGGAGGTATATGGTGACGATTATGACGGGAGGAGCAAATTAAGAATTAAAGAGTTACTATTTAATTTATTAGATTAAAAGGTTTTATAAATAACCTCAAGCATAGTTAATTGATGTTAGCCACTCTAGAATTGAATAGGTTGGAATAAAGAAAAGTATGATTAAGTCTGTTTTCATGTTTGACTGAAAGGAGTTTGAAAACAGTCATAATTTTCTTTATGAAGACCGTTATGAAATTCGTGGGCGTCATCAATTAATTATGCACTCACCAATGTAGAATGGTAGGAAGGGAGTAGAAAAATTATGATTTGGGATCAAGAATATGAACAAATGAGTAGGGAAGAATTAAATGATTTACAGTTAAGTAGGTTAAAAAAGATAGTAAATTATGTTTATGAAGAGGTACCTTTTTATAAGCAACGTTTCGATAAGGCAGGAGTAAAGCCAGCGGATATTAAGACTTTAGATGATATTACAAAATTACCATTTACCACTAAAGACGCATTAAGAGATCATTACCCATATGGTCTTTTTGCCAAAGGGATGAAGGATATTGTAAGGTTGCATTCCTCTTCAGGAACTACAGGTAAGCCAGTAGTGGTTGGGTATACAGCTAATGATTTAGAAGTATGGTCAGACTTAATTGCTAGAATTGTAACTCAAGCTGGAGTGACAGATGAAGATATAGTTCAAATCTGTTTTGGGTATGGAATGTTTACTGGTGGTTTTGGCCTGCATTATGGTTTAGAGGAGGCAGGAGCAACAGTAATTCCTGCATCGGCTGGTAATACTAAAAGACAGATTATGATGATGCAGGATTTTGGAACTACTGCTCTAGTTAGTACACCCTCATATGCCTTATATATTGCTGAGGTAGCTAAGGAAATGGGAATTAACCCTCATGATTTAGGGATTAAAATTGGACTCTTTGGGGGAGAACCTTGGACTGAAGAGATGCGAAGAGAAATTGAAGAGTTATGGGGGATGAGGGCTACTGATAATTATGGTCTAAGTGAATTAATAGGACCTGGTGTTGCTGGTGAATGTACAGAAAGCCAAGGACTGCATATTTCTGAAGATCATTTTATTCCAGAAGTAATTGACCCTCAGACCAAAGAACCTGTAGAACCTGGTGAAAAAGGAGAATTAGTATTTACAACTATAACTAAAGAAGGATTTCCAGTAATTAGATATCGGACTAAGGATATATCTAGATTAATCCTTAAGCCGTGTAGCTGTGGACGTACCACTGCTCGTATGGAAAAGGTTTCTGGTCGAACTGATAGTATGTTAATTATTAGGGGAGTAAATGTCTTCCCATCTCAAATAGAGAGTGTCTTATTAGAAATAGATGAAGTAGCACCACATTATCAAATGGTTATTAAACGAGAAGGTCATTTAGATGAATTAGAGGTTCAAGTGGAGTTAAAACCTGATAAGTTTACTGGAAGCTTTAAGAATTTAGAAGAAATAGAGCGGAAGATAAGTAGAAATTTAAATAGTGTTTTATCGTTACAACCAGAGGTTAAATTATTAGAACCTAAATCTTTAGAAAGAACTCAAGGTAAAAGTAAACGGGTAATAGACAAAAGAACAGAAGCAAGTTAAGCAGTAAGGCCTATCTAATATTAGATAGGCCTTCTTTATTACAGACAACATTATATAATCTATAATTATAATTTAGTCAACATATTTCTGTAGCGACTCTTAAAAACAGTTTGGAACCATGGAGGTTGCAGAGAAATAATATTAGCTCTTTGCATTTAAATTAGAGAACTAATCTTTTTTACTAGTTCCTGATTTACTACCATAGCCAGTATTGGTCTTTATACTGGTTATGGTGGAAAACTGTTTTTTGACAATGAACGGAGCAGGAGGCGGAGTGAATGACAAGCGAAAGATGTGTGTTGACTTCGCTCCTAGACTAGATTATTAATCAGAAATTTCTTTAAAATTTGAAAAGTAAATATCATATGGTATAATAAACGGTAGTGGGTAGAATGTATTAGAATTGGAGGGACATTAATGAGGAAAGTCTTAACTGGAGATTTAAAACCGGGTATGAGAGTAGCTAAAACTTTATATGTATCAGATGGAAGGATTTTATTGAATTCAGGGGTTATTCTTAAGGAGGCTTATATCCGTCGGTTAAAAGAAAAAGATATACCAGCAGTTTATATCATGGATGAAACATTACCAGAGGTAGAAGTGCCAGAATTCATTTCGGATCAAACTAGATTACAGACTGCCGAAACATTAAGAGGATGTATGAATAGTATTGATATGGGTACAGAATTAAATGCTCGTAAAATAAAAAAGACTGTTAATGAAATAGTCGATGAATTAACCTCTAAACGTCATGTGATAGTTCATTTAAATGATATTAGAGCTTATGATGATTATACTTTTGGTCATTCAGTAAGTGTGACGGCTTTATCTATATTAACTGGAATAAGTTTAGGCTATAATAAATTAGAATTACGTGATTTAGGAGTCGGAGCCTTATTACATGACGCAGGAAAGATTAAAATTGATGAATCTATTTTACTTAAACCTTCTAAGTTAACAGAAAATGAGTTTGAAGAAGTCAAACAACATCCTAGAATAGGTTATGATCTTATTAAAGAAACAGATGGAATTAGTTTTCCTTCAGCTCATATAGCTTATCAACATCATGAAAAATATAATGGTAGTGGTTACCCACGTGGGCTTAAAGGTGATGATATTCTTGAATTTGCTCAAATTGTAGCCGTAGCAGATATTTATGATGCAATTACTACTGACCGAGTTTATCGAAAGGCATTACCTGCTCATAAGGCTTTAGAAGTAATGCATAATTTAATGCAGGCACAGTTAAATCCTGATATTGCACAAATGTTATTTAAGAATGTAGCTGTATATCCTATTGGAAGTGTAGTAGAATTGAATACTGGAGAGTTAGGGATAGTAGTAGATGTTAATAAGGAAGATTTATCAGCTCCAGTAGTGAGAATAATTAAAGGTGATGAAATAAATCAAGATGAGATAACTGAGATTGACTTAATGCATAATAAAGGAATAATAATCAAAGATGTAATAACAGATAGAAAGAAATGGGAAGATAATAAATAATTAATTAATCATAAAAGCGAGGGAGATGCCATGGATATAGATAGGATTGGAGTCTTTATGGATCGAGACGGTACTGTAAGTAAAGAGATTGGCTATGTAAATCATGCAGCTAGATATGAATTATTACCTAGAACAGCTGCAGCCATTAAGTTATTGAATCAAAAAGGGATTAAAGCTATCTTAGCCACTAATCAAGCTGGAGTAGCTAGAGGTTATTTTCCAGAAGAAAGAATTAAGGAAGTACATAACAAATTAAAAAGATTACTTAAAGAAGATGATGCTTATTTAGATGCTATTTATTATTGTAAACACCATCCAGATGTAGGTGAAGGTGAATATCGACTAGATTGTGACTGTCGAAAACCTAAACCAGGGATGTTAACAAGAGGCGAAAAAGAGTTTGGATTAGATCTAGAAAGGTCATATATGATCGGAGATAAGATTAGTGACGTAGAGACAGCTAAACGTGTAGGCAGTAAAGGAATTTTAGTCTTAACCGGTTATGGCCGAGGAGTTTATGAATATGAACAGGAGAGTTGGCCAGTTAAACCAGATTATATAGCAGAGGATTTATATGATGCAGTAGAATGGATTATAGATGATATCGGTTTAGAGTAAACATAGAAGGGAGCAAAGTTGGAGATGAAAGAACCGGCAACCTATTTACCTGATTTTAATAAACAAAATATTTTAGTTTTAGGAGATATTATCGCTGATGAATTTATTATTGGTCAACCAGAAAGATTATCAAGAGAAGCACCAGTACTTATTTTAAAGCATGATGATTATTCTATCCTACCTGGCGGAGGTACTAATGCTGCCAACAATGTTGCTGCATTAGGTGGACAAGTCTACTTAGCTGGAGTGATTGGTGATGATAATGCCGGAGATAATTTAAAAAGCTATTTAGATGATCGTGGCATTAAAACTAAAGGATTAATTATAGATAAAACGAGACCAACATCAGTTAAAACCCGTATTCTAGCCGGGGGAGGACAAACAGTTAAACAACAGGTAGTTAGAATTGATAAACAAGAGAATAAAGATATTAGTAAAGAAATTGAAGATGAATTATTATCGTATGTAGAGCAGATTATTTCTAAAGTAGATGCCATTATTCTTTCTGATTACGGGAATGGTGTCTTTACTCCACGGATAAAAGAAGAGGTCATTAAATTAGGTAATCAAAATGATAAGATAATAGCTGTGGATTCAAGGTATGAATTATTAAGCTTTAAAGACGTAACGGTTGCTACTCCAAATAAAGAAGAGACTGAGAAAGCATTAGGAATTGAGTTAGATAGTGAAGAGAAAGTCCAGCAAGCAGGAGAACGATTATTGGCTGAGATAAATGCAGATTCAATATTAATCACATTAGGTGGCGAAGGGATGACTAGCTTTGCTGAAGATGGAAGCTCATCACATGTGCCTGCGTCTAACTTTACTGAAGTCTTTGATGTAACCGGAGCTGGAGATACAGTGATTGGTACTTTAGTTTTAGCTTTAGCTAGCGGAGCTGATTTAGAGATAGCTATGAAATTAGCTAATTATGCTGCCGGTATAGTAGTACGTAAGACCGGTGTTGCTACTACAAGTCCCGAGGAATTAAAAGAAGTATTAGCTGAATAAAGGAAGGATGCTACTTATGTCAAAAAAAGTGATTAAATTAACTAATCTAAAATCTACTTTGAAAAATAAAATTAACTCAGAAGCGGAGATAGTCTTTACTAATGGTTGTTTTGATATTTTACATGTAGGTCATGTGAGATATTTACAAGCAGCTAAAGCTAAAGGAGATATTTTAATAGTAGGAGTTAATAGTGACTTATCAGTTAAGCAGTTAAAAGGAGAAAAAAGACCGGTTGTTCCTGAAAGTGAAAGAGCAGAGATGTTAGCTGCCTTAGAGATGATAGATTATGTGGTTATCTTTGATGAGCTGACAGCTAAGAATACTATTGAGGAATTACAACCAGACATTTATGTTAAAGGCGGCGACTATAAGATAGAAGAACTACCAGAAGCAGAGGTAGTTCATGAATATGGCGGTAAGATAAAACTCGTCAAAGAAGTAAAAGGAGCCTCAACAACTAATATAGTAAAAGAAATCTTAAAAAGATATTAAGTGTTCCTAGCTAACTCTAACAAAACCTCCCTATTCTCTTCAAAATACTCAATTAACTTAGTTGGTGGTAAAGGACCTTCCACCTTACCATCTCCTATCTCAATAGTAAATCCAGGCTTTTTAAACTCTTTAATAAACCAATCTTTATAACCAGCTGCTCTAGTGTCACTTTCTTCAGGGTCAACTAATTCATATCCATTCTTAGTACTTAATTTTTTGGCTAATTGGTAGTCTCTATCATATTGATTACCAGTTTGATTATAGTACCAGTAGATAACAGAACCACTATGGTGAAAAGATACTGCTGCTGCAAATTTATTCTTTCTAGTTAGCTGAGCTAAGGCTTGACTTTCTGGCTCACTTTCAGGAGATGGTCCTTTATAACTTTCAAAATGTGGTTCTTCTTTAGATTCAACTACTTCCCAGTCTGCTTTAAACTGTTTATTTAAATCTACTCCTCTACTATTAGCTTTCCACCGCTTAAACTCAGAATTTCCTTCATTAGCTTTAATATAGAAATCCTTATTTGTCTGATTTGATAAACCATGAATAGCTATATTAATTCCATCTGGATTTAGCATAGGAATAAAATAAAAAGTTACTTTATTAAATAACTTATGCAGATCATAATTTCCTATATCCTGGCTAGCATCAAAATGTTTAGCATACTCTTCTAGTAAT
Organism: Selenihalanaerobacter shriftii; assembly: GCF_900167185.1. Taxonomy (NCBI): domain Bacteria; kingdom Bacillati; phylum Bacillota; class Clostridia; order Halanaerobiales; family Halobacteroidaceae; genus Selenihalanaerobacter; species Selenihalanaerobacter shriftii. Next base: position 193,552 of record NZ_FUWM01000006.1, on the reverse strand, counting down.
TTTAGTGTCAATAATGAAGTTATATTTTCCCTACCGTGAAAACCGCTGGTTACTATAATTTTTTTATCACCATTTCCTAATTTCAAAAGGAATAGCTTGCGATTATTGACGGATTTTCCAATAGAAGTTACATCTATATTGTCATATCTCTCATCTAACTTATTAACTTGTTCTTTCATAGTTGCATAAGAATAATTAGGAGTTACAGTTACAATAGGTGTATTTTCTTGTTGATTTGGTTCATCATTTTCAGGTTTTGGACTATTATTCGAAGAATTATTTTGGCAAGCAAATAAGGAAACTGTTAGCAGACTTAATAAAATAATATATGCTAACAATTTTTTATAGTTCATATTGATTATCCTCCAATCTTAAATGTTATAAGTTTAGTATTTAGTTTATTGATTACTTTTATTATTTCTATCAAAATAAATCTAACTTATTCCCCGGGGGGGCATAATATTGGTGAATTATTTAACAATATGAAGAATTAAGCTACAACAGAACTTAAGAATATCATTAATCTATATAACAGTCTCCATTAGTGAAATAATTCTTTATTATTGACTTTTTTGACAAAAAACGATATACTTTTATTAACGAATTAATAATACCCCTGTAGGAGGGGGTAGGGGAGGTAATATATAATGAAATTCACACAGCATCGTAAAAAACTACAAATTATAGGAACTATTCTCATGTTTCTATTAGGATTAGGTCTGTTTAATCATAAAATTGGTTTAATATTTATAGCTGTTCCGATTTTTGCGGTCTTACTTTCAAATGTCGTAGGTAGATTTTGGTGTGGTTGGTTCTGCCCTAGAGGTTCTTTTTTAAGTACAATAATTAGTAAAGTTTCGAGAAATAAAAAAATTCCTAAATTCTTAAAATCAACTACTTTTAAAGCAATTGTTGCTACCGTCTTATTAACAATGTTTATGATAGCTTTATTGGGATATAATCCTTTGATTCAAGATGAATCTCCTTTAGTTAGAGCAGGAGCTTTTATGATCTTTGTATGTATTGTAACTACTGTTTTAGTAGCTATTCCATTAGGAATTATTTATAAGCCTCGTACTTGGTGTTCTTTCTGTCCAGTAGGCTGGTTACAGTCTGCATTTAGTAAGAATAGAAAATTAAATATTGAAATTAATGATTGTAAAGAATGTGGTATTTGTGCTAAAGAGTGTCCAATAGATATTCCAGAAGATTATATAGGAGAAGAAGAAGTTATTGATGATGCCAACTGTCTAAACTGTATGGTGTGTGCTGATGTTTGTCCATTTGATGTTGCTACACCGAAGTTCGACTGACTTATATTAGATATTAATTTAATTATGACCGAGCTTTCTTGCAGAAGAAGGTTCGGTTTTTTATATTAAATGTGATTTTTTTAATAAATTTGTAGTAATTTGTTGACAACTTATATTAGTTTGGTTATAATTTAATTGAAGATTAATGTGAAAGTGTTCACAATAACATACTAAAACTTCTAAGGAGATGATGTTATGAAATCATTAGCTGAATTACAGAAGTTAAAAGAATCAGTAGAAACTAAGATAAAACTCCGACATCAAGAAGAGAGTATTCGAGTAATAGTAGGAATGGGGACTTGTGGTATAGCTGCTGGAGCTAGAGAAGTGATTACTAAATTGGGAGAAGAGATTGAGAGAAGAGAATTAGGAGATGTCACTTTAACTCAAGTTGGGTGTATGGGTTTATGTGAAAAGGAACCAATTATTAAGATAGAAAAAACTGATGGTACTAAAAGAACTTATGGAGAGATTAAAGCAGACCGAGTAGCTAAGTTAGTTACTCAAGATATAGTTAATGATCAAGAAATTCAAGAATGGCTAATAGGAGATAATTAAACTAGAATTATTGCTAACATAGGAGGGATTAAATGATGAAATTCCAAAGAGCGCATATTTTAATTTGTGGAGGGACAGGTTGTGCTTCCTCAGGTTGTAAGGAGATTGAAACAGCATTTAAAGAACAGTTGACTAAGTATGAATTAAAAGATGAGATAAGCTTAATTAAGACAGGGTGTTTTGGTTTTTGTGAAATAGGTCCGATTGTGGTTGTTTATCCAGAAGGCGCTTTTTACTGTCAAATAGAGGCGGATGATGTATCTAAGATTGTTGAGGAACATCTATTGAAAGGTCGAGTTGTTAAAGATTTATTATTTACAGAACCTACTACTAAAGAGAAGGTAGTTGAATATAAAGAAATTGGTTTTTATAAGTACCAAGAAAGAATTGCTTTAAGAAACTGTGGAAATATTAATCCAGAAGATATTGAAGAGTATATTGCAGCCGATGGATACCAAGCTTTAGGAAAGGCAGTTACTGAGTTTACTCCACAAAAAGTAATCGATATAGTTAAAGATTCAGAAATTCGAGGTCGTGGTGGAGGTGGATTCCCTACTGGTCTAAAGTGGCAATTTACTGCTGATTCGGCAAGTGAAAAAAAGCACATAATATGTAATGCTGATGAAGGAGATCCTGGTGCTTTTATGGATAGAAGTATTTTAGAGGGAGACCCTCATAGTGTATTGGAAGCCATGGCTATTGCTGGGTATGGAGTTGGCGCTAATCAGGGATATATCTATGTCAGAGCCGAATATCCTATTGCAGTACAAAGATTGAGGATAGCTATTAGTCAGGCTAGGGAATATGGATTATTAGGTGAGAATATCTTTGGTTCTGATTTTAATTTCGATATTGAATTACGATTAGGAGCAGGGGCTTTCGTTTGTGGAGAGGAGACAGCATTAATTACTTCCATTGAAGGGAATCGTGGTGAGCCAAGGCCAAGACCTCCTTATCCAGCTAGTAAAGGCTTATGGGGCCAACCTACTTTAATTAATAATGTGGAGACTTACGCTAATATTCCATTAATTATTTCAAAAGGTGCAGACTGGTTTAAGGATTTAGGAACAGAGAATAGTAAAGGAACTAAAGTCTTTGCTTTAGCAGGTGATATTAATAATACTGGTCTAGTAGAGGTTCAGATGGGAACTACTTTAAGAGAAGTTATTTATGATATCGGCGGTGGCATTCCTGATGGTAAAGCATTTAAAGCTGCTCAAAGTGGTGGACCGTCCGGAGGTTGTTTACCAGAAGAATATTTAGATATTCAGATAGATTATGATACTTTAATGGATGCTGGATCTATGATGGGATCTGGTGGATTAATCATTATGGATGAAGAGACCTGTATGGTAGATATTGCTCGTTTTTATTTAGATTTTACTAAAGAGGAATCGTGTGGGAAATGTGTACCATGTCGAGAAGGAACTACTCGAATGCTAGAGATTTTAGAACGTATTACTGAAGGGAATGGAACGCCAGGGGATATTGAAAAACTAGAAACTTTAAGTGAAATGATTAAGGATACGGCCTTATGCGGCTTAGGACAGACTGCTCCGAATCCTGTTTTAAGTACTCTTGAACATTTTAGAGCTGAGTATGAGGCACATATTTATGGTCCAGAATGTCCAGCTGGAACTTGTACAGCTTTAGTGAAATATAAGATTGAAGCTGACTTATGCAAGGGTTGTGGTTTGTGTAAACAAGCATGTTCAGTTGGGGCAATAAAAGGTGATAAAAAAGAGGTGCACACTATTGAACAAGATCCCTGTATTAAGTGTGGGGCTTGTATTGAGAAATGTCCGTTTAATGCTATTAGAACTTAGTAAAATTAAACTAAATTATATATAGAATGATGAAGGGGTGCTGATAATGGATGTAAACATAGAAGTAGATGGACAAGAGTTTGAGGTTGAATCTGGACAGACAATTTTAGAAGCAGCTTGCGAATTAGAAATTAAGATTCCAACCCTTTGTTACCTTAAAGATAAGAATGAAATAGGTGCTTGTCGGATATGTATAGTAGAGGTTGAAGGCAGTGGTTATCAACCTGCTTGTACTTTCCCGGTTAGTGATGGATTAGTAATTAAGACTAATTCACCAAGAGTGCGCCAATTAAGAAGATTAAATATGGAATTAATTTTAGCTAATCATCCCCAAGAATGTCTGCAATGTGAGCGGAGTACCAACTGTGAATTACAGAGGTTAGCTAAAGAGTTAGGAGTGGAAGGAGTTAGATTTAGTGGTGAAGTTATAGATTATGAATTAGATGATTCTACTCCTTCTATAGTAAGAGACCCGAATAAATGTATTCAGTGTCGGCGTTGTGTAAGTGTTTGTGATAAAGTCCAAGGGGTTAAAGCTTTATTTCCGAACCACAGAGGCTTTGAAACAATAATTTCCCCAGCTTTTAACAAATCTTTAGAAGATGTAGCTTGTTCTTTCTGTGGTCAATGTATTCATGCTTGTCCAGTAGCAGCTATTAAAGAAAAAGATAATACTAAAGAAGTTTGGCAATTATTAAATGATGAAAAGAAACATGTAGTTGTACAAATAGCGCCAGCAGTGAGGGTATCACTTGGTGAAGAGTTTGGTTTGGACCCGGGTACTTTAGTTGCAGATAAACTAGTAACTGCTTGTCGCCGTCTGGGTTTTGATAAAGTATTCGATACTGTCTTTTCGGCTGATTTAACAATTATGGAAGAAGCACATGAGTTAATCTCCCGTTTAGAAACTGGAGGTTCTTTACCACTTTTAACTTCATGTAGTCCAGGTTGGATTAAATATATCGAACACTTCCATAATGATTTACTACCTAATTTGTCTACTTGTAAATCTCCACAGCAAATGTTTGGAGCTATGGCAAAGAGTTATTATGCTAAAATGAAAGGAATCAATCCAGAAGATATTATGGTAGTTTCGATTATGCCTTGTACTGCTAAAAAGTTCGAGGCGGCTAGAGAGGAGATGGAGGTAGATGGAATTAGAGATGTAGATTCAGTAATTACTACTCGAGAATTTGCCAAGATGATTAAGATGGCAGGTATAGATTTTTTAAATCTACCAGGAGATAAATTCGATGAGCCGCTTGGGATTACTACTGGAGCTGGAGATATTTTTGGAGTAACTGGAGGAGTAATGGAAGCTGCTTTACGGACTGTTTATGAGAAAGTAAATGGTGACGAGTTAGAACGATTAGAATTTGATAATGTTAGAGGATTTGCCGGAGTTCGAGAGGCAGAGGTTAATTTAAATGGAGAAGAGATTAAAGTTGCTATTATAAATGGACTTAGGAATGCTAATGATTTATTAGAAGCTATTAAAGCTGGTGAAAAAGAATATCACTTTGTTGAGGTTATGGGATGTCCTGGTGGCTGCGTTGGTGGGGGTGGACAACCGATTCCTACTAATGAGGAAATAATAGCTAAACGGGGAAATGGGTTATATAGTATTGATGCCAGTAAAAACATAAGAAAGTCACATCAAAATCCAGTAATTGAAAAGATATATGAAAACTATTTAGATAATCCTGGTGGTTCAAAAGCACATGATTTATTGCATACTACTTACCGATCTAGAGATAGGTATTAAAGGAGGTAATCAATATGACTGAAGCTAAAAAAAGTTGTCCTGGCTGTGATGGTAATAATGATGATAAACGATATCAAGAGCTAGATAAAGTAATAAATAAATACAAAGGAGAACCAGGAGCATTAATTCCGGTCTTACATGAAGCCCAGAAAATATTTAAATACTTACCAGAAGAAGTTCAAACTTATATAGCTAGAGGCTTAGAGATCTCTCCTAATGAGGTATATGGAGTAGTTACCTTCTATTCTCATTTTTCAACTACTCCACAAGGTGAATATAAGATTGGAGTCTGTATGGGAACAGCTTGCTATGTTAAAGGAGCTGGTAAGTTAATTGAGGAAATTGAAAAAGAATTAGATGTTAATGTTGGTGAGACAACACCTGATCGTAAATTTACTTTAGTGCAAACGCGGTGTATTGGAGCTTGTGGTTTAGCACCGGTTATAACTATTAATGATGATGTTTATGGTCGTTTAACTCCAGACCAAATCCCTGAAATTTTGGATAAGTATAGAAAATAAAAAATTTAATATATAACTTAATAGTTAAAGAAGGTCAATACATCTTTGAAGAGATATATTGGCCTTTGTTTTATTTTGCCATAAAATTATTTTAAAGTTTGGGAAGGAAAAGGAGGGATATAGATAGAACCTAGTAACCGAGAAGAAGTTTAAATAAAAATAAGAAGGAGATAAGATGATAATGCAGTTAAAAGGAAGAAAATTATGGATTAAAGTTGGAGTTACTGTTAGTTTCTTAATCATTACCTTCTTTTATATAGGCTTTTTTTCTAATTTAGAACTAATAACTTTAGATTATAGATTTATAGCTAAACATTTATTTAGTGAACAGTTTGAAAAGCAAGAGTCAGATATTACATTAGTTGCAGTTGATCAGATGTCATTATCTAATTTAGGGAACTGGCCTTTTTCTAGAAAGTTACATGCTAAAGTGATTAGAAATTTAACAGATGCTGGAGCTAAGGTTATCGGTGTTGATTTTATTTTTAATGAAGAAAATGTGGAGAATAATTCAGCTGATAAAGAGTTAATTCAAGCTACAAAAGAAGCTAGGAAGATTATCTATCCTGCTGTTTTGGATTTAGAGATTGAACGAAGTTGGCTTAGATTTAAAGAAGATAATATTGAAATTAAGGGAGTTAAATTACCCTTTAAAAAATTAGGAAGAGAAGCTACTGATTTAGGATATATTAATTTAATCATTGATAGGGATGGATTAGTTAGGAAACTTCCTACTGTTAATAAGTCGAAAAAAGATTATTTACCACTTAGTTATCAAATTATTACTGAGTATGATGATATTGAAGATAATAATTTAACCAAAACAGGGTTAATTAATTATGTAGGACCATCGCAGAGTTTCCCGAAACTTTCTTATTATGAAGTGTTAAATAATGATTTTTCTAAAGAACTAGTTGAAGATAAAATCATTTTGATAGGGGCTATGGCACCGGCTTTAGGAGATAAGTACTTAACTCCTTATTCCATCTTTGGACCTATGTATGGTGTAGAGATTCATGCTAACATCATTCAGACACTTTTAGATAAAAATACAATAAATAAATTAAATTTTACGTTAATATCTTTAATAGTTTTGATAATTGGACTTATAAATTCTTATTTCTTCGTGTATAGAAGACCTAAGATAGGGGTAATTATCTTATTGATTGAATTTATATTTTTCATATTACTAAGTCTTTACTTATTTATTCAATATGCTTTATGGTTAAAGGTAATGCCGATCCTATTTAATATAGTAATGATTTATTTAGTTGCTCTAGGTTATCATTACTTTTTTGCTGATCAAAAACAGATGCAACTTAAAGAGAGTTTTGCTCACTACTTACCTGAAGAGTTGGTCAATGAAATTTTAAAGAATCCTGAACAGATTAAATTAGGTGGTCAAAGACAACAGGTTACAATCTTATTTGCGGATATTAGAGGCTTTACAGCATATACTGAAGATCACACTCCAGAAGAGGTAGTTAATAAGGTTAATCAGTACTTATCAGTAATGACAAGGAATATTCTTATTTATGATGGTATGTTAGATAAATATATTGGTGACGGTATAATGGCTGTTTTTGGTGCTCCCTTAACAGATGAAAAACATTTAGAGAAAGCAATAGAAGCTGCATTAGAGATTAGAGAAATTACTCAAAATATAGATGATGATTTAGCTGTGGGAATTGGAATTAGTCAAGGAGAAGTAGTAGCTGGCAACATTGGTTCAAAGGAGAGAATGGATTATACTGTTATTGGAGATGCTGTTAATTTAGCAGCTAGATTAGAAGAAATAGCTAGGTCGGAAGAAATTTTAATAACTACTAAAGATTATAAATTATTAGAATCTAAATTCACAGCAGAAAGCTCAAGAAAAGTTGAATTAAAAGGAAAAGAGGGAGAGTTTGAAATTTATAATTTAAAATCAATGAGGGGTTGAGGTTAATGAAAAAAATAGTATTAGGCTGTTTAATTTTAGTTTTATTAAGTGTGCAGTTAGGTGGATATGCTCAAGAAGATAGAGTGGTTAAAGATGTTGAAGCAAAGGTAATTGGGGTTAAAGGTGAAGTTAAGTATCGGCCAGCTAAGGATTGGTGGAAATTTTGGTTATGGAAGGGTTTAGAATCAGGATCTAAGTTAAAAGCTGGAGATTTTATTATAACAAAAGAAGATAGTCAATTAGAATTGGAGTTTATAAATGGGACTAGGGTGTTAGTAGAGGAAAAGAGTAACGCAGAAATAATTGCCGGTAAAGAAGGTGAGGGGAATTCTCCTTATTTAAGGGAACAGACCTTAGAGTTAAAGTTAGGTCAGGCTTGGATAAAGACTATAGATTCATTATCTGAAGTTACTAGGTTTAAAGTTAGAACTCCTAATGCAGTAGCTGGCGTACGAGGTACACTCTTTAGTGTCAAGGTTAGTGATAATAAAGAGACAGATGTTTCAGTTCAAGAAGGAAAAGTAGCAGTTTCTAGTAAGAAAGATAATAAGATGGTTCTTAGAGATCAGCGTCTGCATGTTAATCGGCAAGGTGATTTAAAGAAAGTAAAGAAGGTTAAGAATAATCACAAGGAATGGCAGAAAGTTAAAGATTGGGTTAAAGAGAGTAAAGAGTGGGCTAAAAATAGGAAGAAAAAGATTAAAAAAGAGTTAAAGCAGGAGAAAGATAAAAGAAAAGATACTAATAAGAATAAAAAAGATAGAGAGAATAATAAAAATAAGAATAATAAAAAAAGTACTGATAAAATAAAGAGGGATAAAGATGCAAAAGATAATAAAGATAAAATAGATAAAGAGAAAGATAATATAAAAAATAAGGATAAGGAAGATAAATTCTTTGGAAGTGATGAAGATAGGCAAAGAGAGTATGACAGAGACAGAGATCATGACAGAGATAGAGATCATGATAGAGGAAGTAGTGGCGGTGGGAGAATGTAGCAGGATAATGGAGGTGACTTAGATGGTAAAAATGGATTTTTTATCAAAGATTCCACTTTTTTCTGATTTATCTAATAGCGAATTAAAAGAGATAGAGAAGATAACTATGTTTAAGGAAGAAGAAGCAGATAGGATTCTATTCTTTGAAGATGATGCAGGTGATGCAATTTATCTAATCTTAGATGGTATGGTAAAGGTGAGTAAAATATCAACCAGTGGTCGGGAAAAGACTTTGGCTATCTTAGAAAAAGGAGATTTCTTTGGCGAGATGTCTCTTTTGGACGGGGGCTTGCGCTCGGCAACGGCTCAAGTGTTAGAAGATGTTGAGCTATTATCGATTCATCGTCAGGATTTTTTGCAAGTGTTACATAGCTATCCTCAGATAGGAAGTAAGGTTATAGCAGTATTGAGTCGAAGGCTAAGGGAAACTAATCGTCAGTTAGGAAATGCACATTTTAAATCGGTAACAGAAAGAATTAAAGAGCTTTTAATCAAGTTAGCTAAGGAGAAAGGAGAAAAAGTGAAAGATGGTGTTTTAATTAAACAATACTTAACTCATCATGAATTAGCCAACTTAGCTGGTACTTCTCGGGAGAGTATGACTAGAACGTTAAATAAGTTACAGGAAGCAGGTTGGCTTAAAATTAAAGATAAAGATTTAATTATAGTTGAGGCGACAATAAATAATTTGTAAAAAATTTTAAAAATTACATATTTTATGGTATAATTAAACCATAATAGAGTTAATGTGATGGTCATCACAATAATATAGGTGGATTGAGGGTAAAATGGAATTAGATATTACTTCATTAGATGGAATTGTTGATAAAATGTTATCAGAGATTAAAAATAGTCAAAATGAAGTCTTTGAAATTGCTGAAGTAGCTAGGAAAGAATATGAGGCAGCTAAAGAAAAACTGCAGGAAATTAGAGATGAGACATCAGAAACCATTCAGCGAGTTGATGAATTAGTGAGTACTAATCAACGGGCCAGGCAAAGACTTGTAAAAGTAAGTCAAGATTTAAATAACTATAGTGAAAGTGCCATTAAAGATGCTTATGAAAAGGCTAAAGATACTCAAGTTGAATTATCTCTTTGTCAAGAAAAAGAGAAGCGACTACGAAAAAGAAGAGATGAACTAGAAAGAAGAATAAAGGAATTAAAGACTACAGTGGAAAGAGCCGAAAATTTAGTTTCTCAAATTGGAATTGTTAAAGAATTTTTAAATAATGACTTACAACAGTTTAGTTCGCAAATAGAAAATTTAAAACAGAAAGAACAACTAGGTATTAAGATTATTGAGGCCCAAGAAGAAGAAAGAAAACGAGTAGCCCGAGAGATTCATGATGGTCCAGCACAATCTTTGGCTAATGTTGTCTTTCGCTTAGAATATTCAGAAAAGTTATTAGATAAGGATATAGAAAAAGCTAAAACAGAATTAAATGATTTAAAAGATTTGGTTAGGAAGAGTTTACAGGATGTTAGAAAGATTATCTTTGATTTAAGACCGATGACTTTGGATGATTTAGGATTAATTCCAACTCTTAAGAAATATATTAATGATTTTATAAATAAGACAAGCCTAGATGTTCAACTAAAAGTTATATCCAATAACACAAAATTAAAATCTTCATATGAAGTAGCTGTTTATAGGATAATTCAAGAAGCATTAAATAATGCTAACAAACATGCTAATGCGAAAAGAGTCGATGTAAAGTTAGAATTAAAATCTAAGTTAATTAATGTAGTTATTAATGATGATGGTTCTGGTTTTGATGTAGAGCAAACGTTAGAGAATGCAACAGAAAGTGATTCATTTGGTTTACTTAGTATGAAGGAGAGGGCGGAGCTATTACGAGGGAACCTTAAGTTTCATTCAACTCTTGGGAAAGGTACTAAGATTATCCTAAAAATACCTCTTTAAACTAAAAATTTAAGAAATTAAAATAAATACATGTGAAAACAGGGATTTGTCTTTCTATGTAGAAAATTGTATTCATCAAATTCTCTTAAATTAATTATATAAAGGGGGTGACAGATCATGCTAGGGTTATTGACTAGGTTATTTAAAGAAGAAGAGGGACAGGGTATGGTAGAGTATGGTTTGATTTTGGCTTTGATTGCAGTTGTAGTTGTTGGAATCTTAACAACTATGGGAGATAACTTAAAGGGAATATTCGATACAATTAGTTCAAAGTTAAGTGGAACTACTAGTTAAATTATAGTTACATATTAGGGAATATATAAAACCCTGCTTGAGTTTAATCAAGTAGGGTTTTTATGCCTATTTATCGATTTAAAAGAGAGGGATTAGATTTAAAGGAGAGAGGCTAGAGGATGTTAGATATAATATTAGGAGTTATATTATTTATTGCCATGTGGATTGATATTAAGAAAGGAATTATTCCTAATTGGTTGAATTTTTCTTTAATTTTATTTGGACTCATAATTAATTTATACTTAACTGGTTGGACAGGATTATTATTTGGAATGAAAGGATTCTTATTAGGTTTAGCTATTTTTTTATTACCTTTTGCACTAGGAGGCTTAGGAGCGGGCGATGTTAAATTAGTATCTGCTGTTGGTGCTCTAAAGGGGGCTAAATTTATTTTTATAGATTCTGTAATAATTGCTATAGTCGGAGGGATTATTTCTTTATTTATTCTACTTAAGAATAAGAAGATAGGTAAATTTTTTTATAAATTGCTTTATCGATTACCTCTTAAAGATTTATCACAAAAAAGCAAGAGTGATTCATTTGCATATGGAGTGGCTATCGCTGTTGGGACTTGGATTACTTTATGGTTAAGGTGGTGAGGGAAGTGTTAATGAAGTTGTCACGAAACCAAAAGGGACAAGCTTTAGTTGAATTGGCTTTAGTCCTACCAGTACTATTATTGATTCTATTTGGGATTGTAGAGTTTGGTCGGATTTTTCATACATATTTAGTAATTAGTAATGCTGCTAGAGAAGGAGCCAGAAAAGGAGTCATTACTAATAATGATTCTGATATTGTAGCTGCTGTAGAGAGGGCTGCTAATCCTAGTCTAGATTTAGATGGTCTACAGACTAATATTACTCCTAGTGAAGCTGAAAGGGGTCGAGGAGATCCATTAAGAGTAGAAGTTAGTTACAAAGTTGATTTATTTACGCCAGTAATTACGCAAATTTTACCAGATCCTTTTCCCCTTAGTGATACTGTAGTCATGAGAATTGAGTGAAGAGTAAATTAAGGGGGAACTTACATGAAATTCTTTCGGTCTGAGGAAGGGACAGTCATAGTTTTAGTGGCTTTAATGATGACTATATTTTTAGGTTTCTTAGCCTTAGTAGTAGATATTGGAACATTATATTTAGCTCGAGTTAAATTGGTAAATGCCTTGGATGCAACAGCCTTAGCTGGAGTACAGAAATTACCTTCAACTCCTCAAGAGGCTAGAGAGGTTGCCCTAAACTACGCAGCTAAGAATGAATTATCTAATGATAATATAACCATTCAAATTCTAGATGATAATCACCAGATTGCTGCGAAAGGTAATAGAGAAGTAGTTATGAATTTTGCTTCTATATTTGGGATTGATCAAGTGCAGATAACAGCTTCTTCAAAAGCTAAAGTTGGCAAGATAACTGCCATGAGTGGGGTAGTACCTTTTGGAGTCTTAAAAGAGAATTTTGCTTATGGTGAAAAGTATTATTTACGCTATGGACCTGGAACTTCTGGGCAGACAGGTGCTAGAAATGGTAATTTTGGTGCATTGGCATTAGGAGGTAATGGTGCTAATAATTACGAAGATAATTTAAGATATGGCTATGATAGTGAATTAAAGATTGGTCAACAAGTAAGTACAGAGCCAGGTAATATGGCTGGCCCTACTACTAGAGCAATTGAAGATAGGATAGATAGTTGTCAAGAACTGATCCCTTGCACTTATGATTCAGTAGAAAAGGATTGTTCGCGTTTAATATTTGTCCCAGTCATTGATGAATTAGGTAGTGGTAGATCTGAAACGACTATTGTAGGTTTTGCTGCCTTCTTTTTAGAAGGGACAACTAGTCAAAAGGATAAGGAGAATAATCAGAGTCCAGGTCAAACTACTTATGTAGAAGGAAGATTTATTAGTTGGTTAGCTAGTTCAGGTGAAATGGGATCAGAGGGAGGAGAATTTAAATTAAGAACAGTTAAACTGGTAGAGTGAGAAAGGAGATTAAGATGAAGCCAAAAGTTATTTTAATTATAGCTATTCTTTTAGGCTTGATTACTTCTGGGACTGTTTATTTTATGATGGATAATGCACAGCAAAAGCCAGTAAAGAAGCCTCAGATATCAGTAGTAATAGCAAAGCAGGATATTCAGTCTAGAGAAACTATTAAAGAGAGTATGGTTCAGATTAAAAAGGTGCCTAAAGAGATGATGCACCCGCAAGCCTTCAAAAAGATATCTGAAGTAGTAGGTCAGCCGGTATTAAAGAAGATTATTGCTGGTGAGCAGGTATTGAAGCCGAGAATATTAAATAAGAAGCAGTTAAGTTCTGAATTAGCATTTAACTTAGATGATCATCAACGGGCAGTTACCATAGCAATTAATGAAGTTATTGGAGTAGCAGGGTTCTTAACACCAGGAGATTATGTAGATATAGTTGGTGTATTTAGTAATAATTCTGGGGATCAAACTTTATCCAAAACGATTTTACAGAATATTAAGGTTTTAGCAGTGGCTCAGGATATGGTTAATGATGAGAATCAGAAGCCTAAAGTGACAAAAAGTATAACTTTAGCTGTTGATTTAGATAATGCTGAAAAATTAATTTTAGCTGATGCTAAAGGTGATATTAGATTAGCATTGCGTTCAGTTCAAAATCAAAGTAGGGAAGTAAGTAGTGGAGTTGAATTGGATGAAATGTTAGGACAAAAATTAGGTCGTGATGAATCTACATCAGAGGTGACTAATAGAGAATCTAAAGCTAAAGAACCTAAACCAGTAGAGCCCAAAATAGTTAAAAAAACAAGTAAGCAGAATTCAGATAAGGAAGTTAAAGGTGAAAAAGTTGAAGTAATTCGTGGTACTGAAAAGAGTCATGTTATAGTACCACCACAGTAGAGGGAGGGATTGAGATGAAAAAAAGAAGAATAATCCTCTTGGTTAGTCTTTTATTATGTTTGGCTTTAACAAATGGTGTAACTGCTAGAAAAGCTAAAGTATTAGATGTTTCAGTAGGACAATCAAAGTTATTAAAGATTCCAGGTTTAAAGAGGGTTGCAGTTGCTAATCCAAAGGTAGCTGATGTAATAACTATTTCTGAAGAAGAACTCTTGATTAATGGTAAGTCAACAGGTAAGACAACCTTACATCTTTGGACTAAGGCGGGAAATCGGTTATATAAAGTTCAAGTTGATCAAGATGAAGAACCGATTATTAATCAAGTTGAAGAATTAATTAATATTGAAACTGTTGAAGTTGCTAAAATAGATGAGACGATTATTTTAACCGGAACTGTTAAGGATCAAAATGATCTTCGTAAAGCTAAAAAAATAGCAGATGTCTTTGGAAAAAAAGTAATTGATCAACTTAAAGTAAAGAGAACCTTACAGGTTTTAATAGAAGCTCATATTTTTGAAATTGATAAAACGAACAGTGAAGAGTTAGGCTTTGACTGGTATAGTGTTAATAGTGCTGGTGTTGATCTAGGTTCAGGCACAGCTTTATTTGGGGAAGATTTATATGATGATAGTGCGGATCCAGTGAAAAGAGATCCTAGTCCCAGATTTGGGTTAGGAGATTCAGCAAGGTTGAGTGAATTGAGAGCTAGATTAGAAGCATTAATCCAAGAAGGAAAGGCAACATTATTAGCTAAACCAAAATTAGTAACTAAGAGCGGTAAAGAAGCTAACTTTGCTGTTGGTGGAGAGGTTCCAATTGTAACTTCTAATGATTCTGGAGAGCAGACTGTAATTTGGAAAGAATACGGAGTTCAATTTAAGATTAAACCTACGGTGACTAAGAGCGGGAAGTTGAATACATACTTAAACCCTAAAGTAAGTCGTTTAGATTGGGCTAATGCAGTTGAAGGTTTACCAGCTATTAAAAGTAGTGAGGTAGCTACGGAGGTAGTAATTCCAGATGGATCTACATTGGCTATAGGCGGTTTAATTCAACATTCTCGTTCTAAGGATATTAAGAAACTACCGTTACTTGGGGATTTACCTATTTTAGGACGATTATTTAGAAGTGAAGCTTTTAGAGAAGGTGAATCAGAGTTAATCATATTAGTTACTCCGAAGATAATAAATTCAGCTGCAGCAAGCCAAGAAGAGATGAATGAGAATAATATTCTTAAAGAAAAGAAGAAGATAGAGCAGAGGTTAAAGAGTAAAAAGAATGATGATAATCAAGCGGTTAAAGAAGATAAGGTTAAGGAAGATAGAGATGAAAAGGATAAGGCTGAAGGAGAATAAGGGGTGATTAGAGGATGATTAAGATTTTATTGGCTGATGACATTGCTGAGACTCGAGCCAATATAAAAAGGTTAATAGAATTAGAAGATGATTTACAAGTGATAGCCGAGGCTATTAATGGTCAGGATGCAATTGAAAAGGCTAAAGATATCAAACCAGATATTGTCTTAATGGATATTAATATGCCGGATATAGATGGGATTGAAGCAACAGAAGTAATTAGCCGAGAAGTAGCCGAGACTTCAATAATTATGATGTCAGTGCAAGAAGAACAAGATTACTTACGTAAGGCTATGATGGTAGGAGCTAGAGAGTATTTGATTAAACCTTTTGGAGATGATGAGTTAATTAATACTATCAAGCAAGTTCATGAATTAGAGTCTAAAAGAAAAGATTATCTAACAACTGAAGAAGTTCAACTAGAGGCTGAACATAAGAAGGTTGTCTCTGTATTTAGCAGTAAAGGTGGAGTCGGCAAGACGCTTTTAGCTACTAACTTAGCTGTTCATCTACAGCAAGCACAAGGATTGGATACGGTTTTAGTAGATTTAGATTTGCAGTTTGGTGACGTGGCAGTCATGCTTGATCTAACACCTAGAATTACTATTACAGATGTGGTTAATGATCTTCAAAGTTTAAGCCCTGATAATATTGATGATTATTTACTCAATTACGAGAATGGTTTACATGTATTAGCCTCTCCTTTACGGCCAGAGGAGGCTGAAGTAATCAATGGTAATCAAGTTCAAAGAATAATTGATATTTTAAAAGAGAGATTCGATTATGTAATTATTGATACGGCTCAATCTTTTTCAGATCAGACTTTAACTGCTCTTGATAATTCAAATTTGATCTTATTGATTGCTATGCTAGATTTACCGACAATTAAGAATGTTAGGCTCTGTTTAGAGGTAATGGAGAACTTAAATTATCCAGAAGAGAAGATAAAGTTAGTCTTAAATCGTTCTTCTAAGGATGTGGGGATTAAAGTTAAGGATTTAGAGGATAATCTTAATTATTCTGTCGATATCCATATTCCTAGTAATGGAGAGATTACTGTTGATGCTATTAACCAAGGAGTACCTTTTGTTACCTCTAAACCGAAAGCTAAAATTTCGAAACATATTGCTAAATTAGCTGATCTATTAGTTGATAAAGAGGAAGCATTATCTAAGGAGAAAGAAGGTTTATTAAATAAGATTACAAGTTTTTTAAATAGTAGCAATTAAGAGTTAAAAGGAGGGGATGAAGATGTCTTTAAGGGAGCGGCTAGCTAAAGAGAAGGAACGTCAGACTGAAGCTAAGCCAGAATCAGATTTTAATTCTCAAAGTAAGACTTCTGTTTTACCCCAAGACCCTTACCGAGAATTGAAGACTAAGATTCACAATTATTTAATTAATGAATTAGATCTAGATATCTTGTCTGATACTGACGAAGGAGAAGCTAATGAGCAATTAAGAGAAGAGATTAAAGAGTCAGCTGCAGAAGTAATTGAAGCAGAAGATATGCATATTTCTCCTGGAGATAAACAAAGAGTAGTTAAAGAGATTATAGATGAGATAATTGGTTTTGGTCCGATTAATGGGGTTTTAAATGATCCAGATGTATCAGAAGTAATGGTTAATGGACCTGATCAAATTTATGTAGAAAAAGATGGGAAGTTAGTCTTAACTGATGTTAAATTTCGTGATGATGATCATGTTATCCATATCATTGAGAAGATAGTAGCCCCTCTAGGTAGGCGAATTGATGAAAGTAGTCCTATGGTAGATGCCAGATTACCTGATGGTTCCCGGGTAAATGCTATTATTCCTCCATTAGCGTTGAATGGACCTACAATTACTATTCGGAAATTTTCTGAGGATCCATTTACAGTTAGAGACTTAATTAATTTTGGGACTTTAACTAAAGAGATGGGGGATTTTTTGGACGCCTGTGTTGAGGTACGGCTAAATGTAGTTGTTTCTGGAGGAACAGGTTCGGGAAAGACAACCACATTAAATGTACTCTCTTCCTTTATTCCCAGTGATGAAAGAATTGTAACTATTGAGGATGCAGCAGAGTTACAGTTGGTTCAGGATCATGTAGTCTCTTTAGAGACTAGACCACCAAATGTAGAAGGTAAAGGTGCAGTTACTATGCGAGACTTAGTTAAAAACTCGCTAAGAATGCGTCCAGACCGAGTTGTAGTTGGAGAGGTAAGAGGTGGTGAGGCTTTAGATATGTTACAGGCTATGAATACTGGACATGATGGTTCATTAACTACAGGTCACGCCAATAGTCCCCGAGATATGTTATCTAGATTAGAGACTATGGTAATGATGGCTGGAATGGAACTGCCGGTTAAAGCTATTCGAAGTCAGATAGCATCAGCAGTAGATCTAATTGTACAACAGACTCGATTGAGAGATGGGAGCCGGAAGATAGTTAAAATAACAGAAGTACAGGGGATGGAAGGAGAGATTATCACCTTACAGGATATCTTTACCTTCGAACAAAAAGGGCTAGATGAGGATGGTAATATCCTTGGTGAACTAAAATCTACTGGTATTAGACCAAAATTTGTTGATCGTTTTAAAGCAGAGGGAATAGACTTGCCAGCGGATATCTTTAGTGCCTATTAGAGTAGGAGGGGGTTAAGATGATGATAGTAATCGCTATTTTGATCTTTTTAACGGTTACTGCAGCTACAATAGCGATTTATAGATTACTAACTGCTAAACAAGAAAAATTAAATAATAGATTAAATAAATATTTAGAGACTGAAGAGTACTTGGCCCAAGAGCAAATAACAGATACCAAGGAAGAGGATGCAGAGGAGGAAAGAAAATCTACAAAGTTATTACAAAATCTTAATCAATTTTTTTCTTCTTTTTCTTTAACTGCTAGATTAGAAGATGAATTACGAAAGACAAATCTACCTATTAAAGCTTCAGAATTTATAATTTTTAGTTTTGGAATCATATTCGTATTAGGAATTATCGGTATATTTATAATTAAAGATAACATAATTACTTTGTTATTAATATGTGTAGGGTTGATCATTCCTTATCTATATTTAAGATATAGTCAGAAGAAAAGATTAGATAAATTCAATGATCAGATAGCAGATTCTTTAACAATCATATCTAATTCATTAAAGGCTGGATATAGTTTCTTTCAAGCTATAGAGATGGTTGCTAAAGAGATGGCACCTCCTATTTCTGAAGAGTTTACTAGAGTTTTAAAGGAAGTCAACTTAGGAACTCCGGCAGAGGATGCTCTAAAAGCATTAACTGATAGAATAGAGAGTGAAGATTTAGACTTAGTAGTTACAGCTGTCTTAATTCAGCGACAGGTAGGAGGTAATTTATCTGAGATTTTAGATAGTATTTCACATACTATTCGAGAACGAATTAGAATTAGAGGAGAGATTAATACATTAACTGCTCAAGGTCGGATTTCAGGAATTATTGTTTCTTCTTTACCTATTGGTTTGGGAATCTTACTTTCTATAATTAATCCAGAGTATATGTTACCTCTCTTTACTCATCCTTTAGGCAAAATGATGTTAGGATTGGCTGTTATCTCTCAGTTATTAGGTGCAGTTTTAATTAAAAAGATTATTAATATTAAAGTATAAGGGAGCGGGTTAGATGCTATTTCCGGTGCTTATCTTTGTTATAGTAGTAGGTTTAACCTTTTGGTTAATTAACTCTTTGAGCAATAGAGAGCAAAAAGTTAAAGATAGATTAGAAAAGTATGCTCAATTTAAAAAAGAGGTTTTGCCTAGGGAGCTAGAGCTTGAAGAATCATTTGCCGAGCGAGTTATTAGGCCATTTTTACAGAAAATAGCTACTTTTTTTGTAAGACTAACTCCAATTGGATTTAAAGACAGTTTGCGAAGAAAATTAGTTTTGGCAGGGCATCCTTTCGATTTAGAAGCTAAAGAACTCTTAGCAATTCAAGGCATATTAATTATTATTTTGCCAGTAATTATATTCTTATCATTAGTTAATTTATCTTGGCAGAATGCTACTTTATTCTCGTTTGTCTTTGCTTTTGCAGGTTTTGTAATTCCACAATTTATTTTAAGTAAAAAAATTACTGAAAGGCAGCAAGAGATTCAAGAGACATTGCCAGATGTTTTAGATCTCTTAACTGTTAGTGTAGAGGCTGGATTGGGATTTGATTCAGCATTAGTTAAAGTAGTTGATAAGATTTCTGGTCCGATTAGCGAAGAGTTTGAAAGACTTTTACAAGAAATCAGAATGGGAAAACCAAGAAGAAATGCTATGCGTGATTTAGGTAACAGGACTAATGTAGAAGATCTTTCTAACTTTATTACAGCCATAGTCCAGGCAGATAAATTAGGAGTTAGTATCGGTAAGGTATTAAGAATTCAATCTAATCAAATCCGACTTAAAAGAAAACAAAGAGCTGAAGCTGAAGCTATGAAAGCACCTATTAAAATGTTATTACCATTAGTCTTCTTTATTTTTCCTACTCTATTTGTTATATTATTAGGGCCAGCAGCTATTAAAGTAATAAACTCATTTACCAAATTAAATTAAGGAGTCAGGCTAATGATTCTAATTAATGAAACTAAGGGCATAGTAATAGCGAGTCGAATTCAAAAGGCAGATACTTTCTCCCAAAGGTTAATAGGTTTATTAGGTAAGGATAATCTTGAAGCTGATGAAGGTTTATTAATTACTCCTTGTCAAATAATTCATACGTTCTTTATGAAGTTTGCTATAGATGTGATATTTCTGAATGAAGATAATATTGTAGTTAAAGTAATTTCTTCCTTACCGCCGAATCGAATTTCTAGTTTTGTTTCAAGTGCTAATAAAGTGATTGAATTCAAATTTACCAAAAATTTAGATGAAAGAGTAGAGGTTGGGGATAAGATAATTATAATTTAAGCTTGCTGAATTAATTATATAATTATATAATAGAATATAGTGAAGGAACAAATAGAAGGGAGTATTATTTTAGTATGAGTTCTGTAGCATCTATTAGCTGTTCTAAGTATGAAGAGAAATTAGTTACTGAGGCTGTTAGGAAGGCGATGGATGAATTAGGCGGATTAGAACGATTGATTTCAAAGAATGATCGAGTCTTAATTAAACCGAATCTTTTAAGTCCTAAAGCTCCAGAACAGGCTATAACTACTCATCCTTTAGTCTTAAAAGCAGTTATTCAATTAGTACAAGAGACAGGGGCAACCCCAGTAGTAGGTGAGAGTTCCGGAGGTTTTTTAGCTGAAAAGTCTTTGACCGCTGCTGCTTTTGAAAAGACTGGTATGAAATCTGTCTGTGAAGAATTAGATGTTGAGTTTATAAACTTTGATAGAGTAGAAACAAAATTAGTTTCTAATGTTGGTAATACTATTTCGGATTTTAATCTACCTATACCTTTACTAGAAGCAGACTTTATTATTTCCTTACCGAAACTAAAGACTCATAGTTTAACATTATTTACTGGAGCTATCAAAAATATGTATGGTGTTATTCCAGGATTAAAGAAGATGGAATATCATCGTGAATTCCCTAATCCTAATCGTTTTGCTGAAGTAATCGTTGATATCTTTGCTACAGTAAAACCTGATTTGGCTATTATGGATGGAGTGATAGGGTTAGCAGGTGATGGGCCTGGAAGTGCAGGAGTTCCTTGTGCCGTGGGTACTATTTTAGCAAGTACTGATTTAGTAGCTTTAGATACAGTAGCTGCTAAATATTTAGGATATGATGATAATCAAGTGCAGATTTCTAATATAGCAGCTAAACGAGGTTTAGGAAGAGCTAACTTGAATCGAATTGAAATTACAGGTAATTTTGTTCAACTAGAATATAAGCAATATGACCTTCCATCTAATGCCTTCTTATCGCATTTACCTAATTTTATTCTTAAACCATTTTTGCAATTGATGATGTCTAAGCCAATAATTGATCAACAAGAATGTACCAAATGTAGAACCTGTCTTAAAAGTTGTCCGCAGTTGGTAATTGAGGAGATAGATGATGGAGATACGGTTCATCTTGAGATTGATGAAGCTAACTGTATCAAATGTCTTTGTTGCCAAGAAGTTTGTCCTTACAATGCTATTGATTTAAAAGAGAATTTTTTAGTTAAATTTTTGCGTTACTTATAATAGATTAGATTTTGACTAGCTAACTAAATTATGGTATAATGATAGTGGCTAAAAATCGCACAGGGGTGGGGATATCTTAATGGGTAAGGCTAGGAAAAAGTTCAAGAGCAAATATGAGGATATGCTAGAACAGCAAGTAATTGATTTAGCTCAGAACGGGGACAAGCTGGCTGAGGAATATCTATTAGATAATAACATTGATATTGTGTATGCTAAGTCAAAGCTATTTTACATCAAAGGTTTAGATAAAGATGATGTAATTCAAGAAGGCTTAGTAGGGCTTTATAAAGCGATTAGAGATTATAAAGAAAAGAGAGCGGCTTCTTTTAGAGGATTTGCTCATTTGTGCGTAAGTCGACAATTAATTTCTGCAATTAAGACTGCTAATCGCCAAAAGCATATGCCCTTAAATACTTCAACTTCTATTGACAAGAAGTTAAAATATTCTAAGGATGATGGCGGTCGAGGGCGGACTTTATTAGATGTATTACCAGATGAAAATAATAATCCAGAGACTGATTTAATGAATCGAGAATTAGTTGATGAAGTTACATATGAGCTAAAAGGAATGCTAACTGACCTAGAATGGGAAGTATTTAGTAGTTATCTTCAAGCTAAGTCCTACAAAGAGATAGCTGTAGAGATAGGTAGTAGTGTAAAAACTGTAGATAATGCCTTACAAAGAGCTCGGCGCAAAATTGATGAATTAAAAAGAAAGTTAAAAGATGAAGTCGATAATTACTAACTTACGTTTTTCACTAAATATTAGACATGCTAGGGGTTGCCTTCTTATATTGATGGGGGGCAGCTTTTTTTATTATAAACAGGAGGAGAGCGATGAAGGAAGCGAAATTTGTTATTTATCTGTTAGTGATTAATCAAAAAAGGTATAAAGTTAATCTAGCATATAAGCCTGAAATTGAATTAAGCTATTATTTACAAAATAATATATGGGCAAACAAAGAACTTAAAGCATATGCTTTAACTAAACCGCTTCCTATTGGCTTAGTTGAATATACTTATAAAAGGGTTACTACTGTACAAGAAAGAGAAGGAGTTTTAATCCGAGATTTATTCGATGACATTACAGAGTTAAAACACGAATGTAGTAGACGAATTGAAGATGTATTATCATATTACTCTTTAACTGAATATAATCAAATAAGAGATGTGAAATCTGTAAATATTACTTTCCCCTCTAAAAAATCTCTAAAAGGAATTCACCAACTTTTAGCAGGAAGATTATTATATTATGATGAAATAATAGATGCTTTAGGTGAAAATCAGTTAACCCTTAATACATCTTTATCATTAATATTACAGACATTAAAATTAGAAACTAAATTAGAGATAATACCTAGTATCTTTTTTCAAGCAGATAATCATTTAGTCTGTCAGCGATGTGGTGAAGAAGAAAAGTTGATTGCTATGGAGTGTAACTACTGTGGTTTAACTGACTACTATTGTGATAATTGTATTAGCATGGGTCAAGCTAGAATATGTCGTCCACTTTATGAATTTAAGCCAGTATCTAAAACCAATACAGTAAATGCAATAGTGAAACCGAAGTTGAATTTTGAATTAACTGCTGCACAAAGCGATGCTAGTCAGGAATTGGTTCAGTTTCTTTCTAGTCAACAGCAAGAAGCATTAGTCTGGGCTGTCTGTGGAGCCGGTAAGACAGAAGTCTCTTTTCAAGCTATTGCTAAAGTATTAGCCCGTGGTGGAGAGGTTTTATTTGCTATTCCTCGGAAGGATGCTGTCATTGAATTAGCACCTAGATTAAAAGAAAGTTTTCCTAATTTTGAAGTAAGTGTTCTTTATGGTGGTTCAGAGACCAAATATGATTTAGCACCAATAACTGTAGCTACAACTCATCAAGTGTTGCGCTTTAAAGATAAATTTGATTTAATTATTTTAGATGAGGTAGATGCTTTTCCTTATCAAGGTAATCAGATGTTAAAACGAGCAGTAAATAGATCATGTCATTTGCAAGGTAAAATCATATATATGACAGCTACTCCAAATAATAATTTAATTGATTTTGAGCATGAAGATGATAAAATACTAATTAAGATTCCAGCTCGTTATCATGGTCATCCAGTACCTGAACCGGAATTAGTTGTTACAAAATTATGGTATAATAAAGAGGCTAAAGAAATAAAATTATCAGAGAAAATCTTTACCATAATTAGTCAGTCAATTTATCAAGATTTATCACAGCTATTTATTTTTTTGCCAACAAGGGAATTAGTAGAATTAGTAGGTGAAAAGTTACAAGAAGAATTGCCTAAAATAAATGGGGAATCGTGGGTTCAATATAGTCATGCTCAGGATTCTAAACGAGATAAAAAACGAGAAGAATTCTGTAATGGCAAATATCCTATTTTAGTTGCTACTACTATTATGGAGAGGGCAATTACAGTCCCTAAGGCCAATGTATTAGTTTTATTTGCTGATTGGGATTTTATCTTTGATCTGCCTACTTTGATTCAAATGGCTGGAAGAGCTGGTCGTTCCCTGGAATATCCTGATGGAGAAGTCTGGTTTATAGGACAACAGATAACTTCTGAAATGAAAAAAGCTAAAAGTAGAATTCAAAGTTTAAATCAAGAGGCTAGAAAAAAGGGATATTTAATAAGGGATAATTAACAGAGGAGTTGAGTTTTATGGGATTATTGAATAATCTCTGGAACGGTTTATTAGATTTAGTTTATCCAGAATTACAAGGATGTCTTTATTGTGAGGAAAGTGAGTTAGTGACCGATGATATTCATCTTTGTCAGAATTGTTTAGAAAAAATTGAATATATTACTGATAATTATTGTCAAAAATGCGGTAAAGTGTTATCTGAAGAGAAGGATTATTGTGATATTTGTGAAGACCATAAGTATCTATTTAATAAAGCAAGGTCTGTTGCGCTTTATAGTGGAGGAATTCCTGACTATATTCATGATTTTAAATATGAAGGGCGTCAAGCTTTGGCTCAACCATTAGGTAAATTATTAGGAATTTATGGTTTAGAATTTTATGATAGACAGAAGTTAGATTTAATTATTCCTGTACCACTTGCAGAAGAAAAGTTTAAGAATAGAGGGTTTAACCAGGCTTATTTATTGGCGAAAGAGGTTGGGGGATGTTTGGATTTGCCAGTAGATAATCGAGTGCTAAAGAGAGCAGTAAATACTGCTAGTCAGAGTAAATTATCTCTTTTAGAAAGAAAAGAGAATGTAAATAGTGTATTCTATTGTGAACCAGAAAAGACTAAAGATATTAAAGGGAAAAATATTCTCTTAATTGATGATATTTATACGACAGGAAGTACTGTTAATGAATGTTCTAAAGTATTGCTACGAGCTGGAGCAAAGGAAGTTTCAGTTTTAACTTTGGCTACTGGGCAACAATTACCAAATAAATTCTAATATTTACTTAATTATAGCAGGGAATATGTATCTTTTTATCGAATTTATAAAGTAAGCATTGATAGTAAAGGAGGAGTATCATATGGGATTAAAGAATTGTGTTCGTTGTGGTAATGTTTTTGTCTCTAATACTGATAAAGTCTGTCCTCAATGCTTAGAGGAAGAAGAAGAAGACTTTGAAACGGTTAAGGAATATATTTATGAGAGTGGACAAGCTAGGATTCCTAAGATCCATGAAGAAACAGGGGTTAGTGTAAAACGAATTAAGAAGTTTATTCGTGAAGGTAGACTAGTTGAATTTAATGTAGATGTAACTATCGAGTGCAAAAGATGCGGCACACAGATCAAGAGCGGTGATTATTGTAAAAGTTGTAGAGATCAATTAAGTGATGGCTTTGTTGGAAGGCAGGATAAAGAGAAAGAAAAAAAGCAAAAGAAGAAACCTAAAAGCCAAATGTATACTAGAGCTTGGAAAAAAGATTAAATTGGATTTAACTTCTAGTTATAAGTAGCTAATTCAGCCTAATCTTATTTAATTAAGAATAAATCCGTTTTATATCATTTAAATTAAATTGTTTCATTACGATATAAGTAATAAGAACATAATGAACGGAATTAATTTATTATATTGTAAAAGTGTATTTTAATTAGAAGGCGGGTGATTAGCTATGAAAATCTCCAATGAGCAATTAAGTAGAGTTTTGAAAGTATATAATAAGGATAAGAAGACCAATTCTGCTTCAGAAATTAATCGTAAGAATAAAGGCGATAAGTTATCACTTTCAAACAAAGCTAAAGAGATGCAGGTTGCTAAACAGGCATTAGAAAAAGAACCAGTAGTGCGGCAGGAGAAAGTTGATTCTCTAAAGCAAGCAATCAAAACTGGTAATTATGATGTTTCTGGAGAAGAAGTTGCAGAAAAGATGTTAGCCAGGACTATAATCGATAACTTGGTTTAATTAAGGAAGTGAGATAAATGGAGATTAAGAGGTTAGTTCAAATTTTACAGGCTGAATATGAAATTTATCAACAGCTCTATCAATTAAGTGAAGAGAAACAGGCGATTATTATTGATAATAGAGTTGATGATTTATTAAGTATTATTGAGGATGAACAAGCAGAGATTGAAAAGATTAATCAATTAGAAGAAGAACGGGTAGAAACTTTACAAGAGATTGCAGATAGATATTCTTTATCTGATGGAGAGCTATCATTTGCTAAGCTTACAGAATTAATTTCGGGTCCGAATGTAAGTGAATTAAAGAACACAAGAGGGAAAATTTTAGATCTTTTAGAGGATTTACGCAATATAAATGATACTAATGCTAATTTAATTGAAGAATCGTTAAAATTAAATGACTACACTTTACAGTTATTAACCGAAAGTAATATTGGCAAAACTAAAACTTATCAAAAACCAGGTAAACTAAATAGTAGCAACCAACAGAATAATCAGCAACAGCAAAGAATTATTGATCAGAAGGCATAGCATAGGAGGGAAGTAGAATGGGTTCAACCTTTGGAGGAATAGAATTAGGGAAACGAGCTTTACAGGTGCAGAAGAAATCTTTAGATGTAACAGGTCATAATATATCTAATGCTAATACGGAAGGATATAGTCGACAGGAAGCAATTCATTCGACTAATAGACCTCATACTATTTATAACGGTACTGGAGCTGGACAAGTAGGTACTGGGGTTAAGATAGATCAGATTAGAAGAATTAGAAATAAATTTATTGATGGTCAGATTAGAGAGGAAAGTAGTGCACAAGGAAGATGGGAAATGAGAGAAGATGCTCTAGAACAAATAGAGTTAGTTTTTAATGAGCCATCAGAGAATAGTCTACGAAATGTAATGGATGAATTCTGGGGTTCCCTACAGGAGTTAAATAATAATCCTGAGAGTGAAGCGGTAAGAGCCACAGTAAGACAGAGAGCATTATCCCTAACAGATACATTTAATCATCTAGATGATCAATTAAGTGATTATCGTCTATCAGTTAATGACCGAATTGGAACAAAGGTAGAGGATATCAACTCTTATGCACAGCGAATTGCTGATTTAAATGGACAGATTAGTAGAATTGAAAGTATGAATCAAAATCCTAATGATTTAAAAGATAAACGGGACTTGCTAATTGAAAAATTATCTAAAATTACTAGTGTACAGACACAAGAAGCGTCTAACGGGTCAATTTCAGTCAGTATAGAAGGACAAGCTTTAGTTTGGCAAGAAAAATCTAATAAATTAAATTTAGAAAAAGACCCAAGCAATAATAATTTAATGCAGATTAAATGGTCTAATAATGATTCGAAAGCTGAATTTAGTGATGGAGAGATTAAAGGTTTATTAGAAACTAGAGATGAAGAAATCCCTAAATACATAGAACAACTAGATAAAATGGCTGGAAAAATGGTTAATGAGTTTAATAAGATCCATGAGAATGGCTATGGATTAGATAATAGTACTGGTATTAAATTCCTTGAAGGATCAACGGCGAAAGGCATAGATGTAACTGATGCGATTAAGAATGATTTAAATAAGATAGCTACTGCCGAGAATCCTGATAGTCCTGGTGATGGAAGTGTTGCTTTAAAGTTAGCTCAATTAGGGGATGAAAAGGTATTTAGTTCAAAAACAGCTACTTTTGCTAATTACTATGGTTCGAATATTGCTAAGTTAGGAGTAGATAGTCAGCGAGCTAAACGGATGGTAGATAATCAGGAAGTATTAACTAGACAGCTAAATAAACAGCGTGACTCAGTTTCTGGTGTTTCTTTAGATGAAGAGATGGCTAAAATGATTCAATATCAACATTCTTATACAGCAGCTGCTAAATTTGTTTCTACTATGGATGAGATGCTAGGTGTATTGGTTAATGGGATTAAACGATAGTTGACAGTTGACAATTGATAATTGACAATTAAAGACCTTTAAAACCTTAAAAAATTAGACACAGACTTACACAAGACTAGGCACAGACTAAGGATAAGATTAAATTCAATATGAATATTATGCAAGAACTCTAGATAGCATTCTTGATAAAGTGATGGGGTGATAATAAAATGCGCGTAACTAATGGAATGATGACAAATAATCTACTAAAAAATCTTAGTGATAATATGGAGCGATTAGATAAATTCAATCGCCAATTATCAACTGGTAAAAAATTTGATATGCCGTCACAGGATCCAACTGGGGTAGTGACTAGCATGGGATTAAAATCTACATTGAACAGCAATGAACAGTATATTGATAATATAGATCAGGCGTTGACTTGGACGTCAACAACAGAGAATGCTTTAAAGAATGCTACTAAGACTCTGCAGCGCACTAGAGAATTGGCTGTTTATGGAGCTAATGATTCTTTAAGTGATTCTGATAGAAATGCAATTGCTGATGAAGTAGAGCAATTAAGAGAGGGTTTAACTGAAGTAGCGAATACTGATTATAATGGTAGATATATATTTGCTGGGTATAAGACTACAACTGAGCCATATCCAACGGCTGACTCCAATTATCAAGGTGATAATGGAGCTATTGATCGAGAAATCACTCGTGGAGTAGAGATGAAGATTAATCAGGATGGTGCGTTTTTCAAAGGGGTTTTTGATGAAATGAAAGACTTAGTTACTGATTTAAGAAACGGCAATGGAGATGCGATTTCTAATACTAGGATAGGCAATTTAGATAAGAAGCTAAATAAAGTTTTAAGGCTAAGGTCGGAGATAGGAGCTAAGCAGAATCGCTTAGAACTGACTAAGAGTAGATTAGATGAAGATAAGATTAAATTTAAGAAGTTATTATCTAAGAATGAAGATGTAGATATTGCTGAAACAATTATGAATTTAAAGATGAGTGAGAATGTACATCGAGCAGCTCTGTCTTCAGGAGCAAGGATAATTCAGCCGAGTTTAATGCAGTTTCTCAAGTAGTGTCAGGAATTACAGGAATCAGTTAACAGTGACAGTGTCAGATAGTGACAATAGACAGTGTCAGTGGTCAGTTAACTGACATAGATAACTATACAGACACTGAAAACTGTTCGACGCTGACACTTATAGGGCAGGTGGTTAATTTGTTAAGATTAGAAATCAACCAAAGATTTGCTCAAATTGGTTTGCGTGAAAGAAAGCCACGAATGAATTTACAGCAAAAGGATGCTGATTTTAAGTTAAAACAAGTGCCTGGTGATTT
The DNA here is from genome assembly GCF_900167185.1 of Selenihalanaerobacter shriftii. Lineage (NCBI taxonomy): Bacteria > Bacillati > Bacillota > Clostridia > Halanaerobiales > Halobacteroidaceae > Selenihalanaerobacter > Selenihalanaerobacter shriftii. The sequence continues at coordinate 164,416 of NZ_FUWM01000006.1, read as the reverse complement.
AAAGATTAGTTCGAAGCCAGCTAAAGTAGAGATTGACCAAACTAAAGCATTAGCTGATCTAAATTATCAAACGCCTAAAAATTATAGTAAAAAGATAGCTAGAAAAGGACAACAAGCTGTTTTGCGTGGAATAGCTCAATATACTCAAGAAGGAGATCAATTAGCTGCTATTGAGAAAGGTGGTAAACCTTTAATTAGACAAGCTAAACAGCGGATTTATGAGAAAAAACGTGAGTTAGGCTTAAAGTGGAAGCGTGGTCCAGAAATTAAGATCAATCCTAGCAAACAAAATATAAATTTTAAAGTAAATGAATTAGATGGAATAGAGGTTAATAGTAAACCTAATTTCCCTAAAGTTAACCTACAGTGGGGTAAGGTTGAAGTTTATCAAAAGCAGAGTTCAAATTTAGAAATTAGAGCCGTGGATTTGAGAGTGTAAATTAGTGTCAGGAATCAGTGACAGTGTCAGGCAAAAAAACGATACTAACAACTGACACAGACAACTGAAAACTATTTAATCCTGACACAGACAACCGACGTAGACAAACTGTTTGACACTGAAAACTAAACAGCGAGGTGATATTATGAAATTAGAAACTACTCGTTTTGGGAAGATAGATATAGATAAGCAAGAGATAATTACTTTTAAACAAGGATTATATGGTTTTAAAGATGAGAAAGGATTTATCTTATTAGCTGATGAAGAGACTCCTTTTTTCTGGCTGCAATCTACGACCGATCCAGATTTGGCTTTCATTGTAACTGAGCCATGGAGTTTTTATCAGGATTATGAATTTGATTTAAAGGATGAGATACAGAATGAGTTACAAGTTGAGACTAAGAAAGAGGTGCTAGTAATCAATATTGTAGTAGTGCCTGACAATCTACAGGAGATGACTATGAACCTTAAAGCACCAATTGTAGTTAATCAAGAGCAAAAATTAGCTAGGCAGATTATTTTAGATGAGGAAGAATATTCTGTTAAATATAAATTATTTGATGATAAAGAAGATGTCTCTGCATGATTAAGGAGGAAATTAAATGCTAGTTTTAACTCGCAAAAAAGATGAAAGCATTATGCTTGGAGATGATATAGAGATAACGATAGTAGATGTTGGAGGAGGTCAAGTTCAGTTAGGAATCGATGCTCCTCAAGATGTAGAGATATATCGTAAGGAAATCTACGAAGAAATAAAAGCAGAGAATAAAGAAGCAGCTGCTGTTAAAGTCAAAAACTTAAGTGATATACTGAAATTTGGTGATAAATCAAGTAAGAAGGGTAAATTATAGAGTAATATGTTTATATTTTCACTTAATTGGTGTTATTCAAACTTATAGGATTTAAATAGTGATTAAATTATTATCTGAAATGTCGATAATTATAGTGATGCAGGGAATAAAGGGGAAGTTAGTAATAATAGGTGCTTTGAAAATTTCAAAGTAGCTGTGGTTACTAACTTTTATCAGCTATAACTAGAGCGGCCGACTAGAATAGTTGATAAATAGTAGCTAGATAATATTGTGCATGACACTATTTTTCAATAAGGATGTTGAAAAATATAAAAAAATCAAGGAGGATGATATATTATGAGAATTAATACTAATGTAGCTGCGTTGAATTCTTACAACCAGCTAAAAAATACACAGAGCAATATGAGTAAATCTTTGGAAAGGTTATCAAGTGGTAGAAGAATTAATCGAGCTGCTGATGATGCAGCTGGTTTAGCTATTAGTGAAAAGATGAAATCTCAGATTAATGGTTTGGGTCAGGCGCAAAGAAATGCTCAAGATGGTATTTCTATGATTCAGACTGCTGAGGGTGCTTTAAAAGAGACTCACTCTATCTTACAAAGAATGCGTGAATTATCAGTTCAATCAGCTAACGACACTAATACTAATGCTGATAGATTTGAAATTCAAAAAGAAGTTAATAAACTAACAGAGGAATTAACAAGAATTGGTGACAATACTGAATTTAATACTCAAAAATTATTGGATGGCAGTATGAAAGCTGCAAAGCTTCAAATTGGTTCAAATGAAGGTCAAAACATATCATTAACGGTTAATGATATGAGAGCTGAGAGTTTAAGTGTTACAGCAGATAGCAGCGTTTCAACTTTTGATGCTGGAACAACTAATATGGGTGATACTGGAAATACAACAGATAATTTGCAGGGAGGTTCATATAGTGTATCTGTAACAGATAGTGGTGGCGCTGATCTTAAAGCTGCTGATGGTACTGTTATTGCCAGTGGAGCTTTGGTTGATAGTGGTACAAGTGTGACATTTAGTGGTATTAATAATGATGCTTATACTGCAGATGATACTACATCAGGTTCTGTGACTGTTGCAATTTCTGATACTGACACAACTGCAAGTATTGCCACTGATGCTGGAAGTATTTCAATTAATGTATTAGAAAAAGGTGAGGGTATAAGTGTTATGAATCAAGAAGATGCTGATGATGCTATTACTACAATAGATAATGCTATATCTAGAGTTTCGGCTGAAAGGTCTAAGCTTGGTGCATATCAAAATAGATTAGATCATACTATTAATAACTTGAGTACATCTAAAGAAAACTTAACTGCTGCTAACTCTCGAATTAGGGATGTTGATATGGCGAAAGAGATGATGAATTTGAGTAAGCAACGAATTCTTTCTCAAGCTGGTACCGCTATGTTAGCGCAAGCTAACCAAAAACCTCAGGGAGTTCTTCAACTTCTAGGTTAATACATTAGTGTCAGGAAGCAGTTTCACTACTCGGTAAAGGAATAGACTGACATAAATAAAAAATAAATATGAATAAAATAGGCCGGCCGGTTTTCTGGCTGGCTATTTTATTAGTTTAAATTTGGGGGTGAGAAAATGGCAGATTTAAGCATGGATGGTTTAGCTACTGGAATGGCAACTGGAGATATAATTAGTCAAATATTAAATGCAGAATATGGAACCAAGTTGCAGAACTTAAGTAAGGAGAAGAGCAATTTAGAAACTGAAAAAGATGCTTGGCGGGATGTTAATTCTAGAATAGGTAATTTAGAAAATAAAATGGCAGATTTAAGACTAAGCTCTACCTTCGATTCCAATAAAACAACTAGTTCCTCAGAAGATGTAGCTGATGCGACAGCAACTACTGCTGCTGATGCTAGTAGCTATACTTTAGATATTAGTCAACTAGCCAAAAAGCATCGAGTTGCTTCTGCACAGCAGGTTGATTCTACGAGTGATTTAGGCTTAAATGGCGGGAATAGTGGTAGCTTTACTATTGAATTGGATGGTACTAGTAAAAGTTTTAATGTTAGCATAGATGGGACTGAATCATTGAATGATGTACGAGATGCAATTAATAATGCCAGTGGAAATGATGATGGAAATGGTAATAAATTAGTAGAATCGTCAGTAGTAGACAATACTTTAATTATTGAAGGTGTAAACACAGGAACTAATAATATGCTTTCTTTTCAGGATCCTGATAATATTCTAGATAATGATGGGACTAATGATTTAGGTTTTGATTTAGATATTAATGGTAATGTTAATGCTGCTAGTGAACTTCAGGTAGCTCAAGATGCCCAGTTTAGTGTAAATGGACTTGCTGTTACTCGGTCTAGTAATCAAGGGCTTGATGATGTAGTAAATGAAGTTACTTTTAATTTAAAAACGACAGGAACTACGACTATTGAAGTTAGTAAAGATATAGATAAAGCTACCTCTGCTATTCAAGAGTTTGTAGACCAGTATAATAGCGTGCAGAGTTTCATTGGAAAGAAACTTGATTATAATCAAGAAACTGGAGAAGCAGGAGCCTTACAAGGTAGTGGAACTCTAATGAGATTACAGTCAAAATTGCGACAGATGGTTACTAATAGCGTAGATAACAATAGTGACTATGATCAATTAGCAATGGTAGGAATAGAGATTAATCGTAATGGAGCTATGGAGTTCGATTCTAATAAATTTAAAGAAAGTATTGCTGATAAGCCAAACGAAGTAAAGAAACTATTTAATGCCGATACTGATGAGGGTGATTCTTTTAATGGCATTGCTACTAAAGTAGATGGCTATCTTGATTTATTGGTTCAAAGTAATACAGGAGTAATCCCGGAGAAAGTAGATTCTTATGAAATAATGGTGGAAAATGTTGATGAGCAAATTGATTCTGTAAATGATAACTTAGAGCAAGAAAGGGAAAGATTGCAGAGTGAGTTTACAGCTATGGAAACAGCTATTTCAAAAATGAATAGTCAAATGAGCTGGATGCAGAGCCAGTTGGCTAGTTTAGGTGGTAGTGCTAGTAGTATAAGTTCAATGCTTTAATTTAATAGTATGCGTTGACAATTAGTAGTAATTACTTAATAGATACGGATAATTTATTAATTAATAAAAGGGAGAGTTTAATTATGGCTAACAATCCTTATCAGAAATATCAAAACACTCAGGTGGAAACATCTAATCAAGAAAAATTAGTTTTAATGTTATATAATGGAGCGCTCAAATTTGTTAAACAAGCTAAGCAAGGTTTAAAGAATAATGATTATCAAGTTACAAATAATTGTTTAATTAGAACACAAAATATTATTAATGAATTAATGATTACATTAGATATGGAGCAAGGTGGAGAGATTGCCCAGAATTTAGAGAGCTTGTATGATTATATGAATCGTCGTTTAATTGAGGCTAATATTAATAAAAGTATTGAACCAATGGATGAAGTTATAAATATGTTGGAAGAGTTAAGTGATACTTGGAAGCAAGCTATGCAGAATTTAAAGAAAGAAAGAAAAGTTCAAAAGAAACAACAAGTGCCTTCTGGAGGTATTAGTGTTGAAGGATAAGTTAGATCAAGAGAATTTAATTAATGAAATAATTAATATTTATAAACAAAAGCTATTAATTTATAAGCAGATTTTAAAATTAACTAAAGAGCAACAGCAGGCTATTGAAAAGAAAGAGTGGCAAAACTTAAAACAAATAATAGAGGATAAAGAAAAGAAGATAAATAATATTGAAAAATTAGAAGCTCAATTGATATCTTATAAAAGGCAATTAGCACAGCAGAATAATTTGCAATTGGATGCAAAAGAATTCAAGGAAATTATTGAAAATATTTATCAAATTATGCACCAGATTAATAAGTTAGAAAAAGATAATCAAGAACAGATAATTAATCAAAAGAATAAAGTACAAAAGAAGATGCAAGATATCAATGCAGGTTTGAATATTAATCGTGCTTATGATGGTGCTGTTAATAACTATGAGGGTAAATTTATTGATAATAAAAAATAAATTTCATATTTTCCTTAGACTTTTTAAGTAAGAATAATTAATGGAATAATAGATTTGAAGTAAAAAAGATGGGGGATTAGAATGGCTTTTTTTAATAAAAATATGCGGTTATTGAAACGTAAAAGCAAAATGGCTTATAATATAATGAAAAATTATCATCAATCAGATAAAATCGTAGTAGATGATAAAGTTAGTGACCAAGACATTATAGCTCAAGTTAAAGATTTAGAAAATGATTTAATAATTAATATAGAAGAGACTAAAAATGATGGTTATACTATGCAAATAATCAAAGATAAAAAGCCAATTTATTTTCATAGTAGGTATTATCCTGTTAAAGAGGCTAAAAAGTTAGTTGATAACTTGCAATTAAAATATAATAGTCAAGACCAAATTTTTGCCTTAGGATTTGGTTTAGGATATCACCTAGTAGAATTATTTACTAAGGATAAATTTAATAGGGTTTTCATTATAGAACCTTATTTATCAATATTTTATACCGCATTACTTTATAGTGATTTAAGGCCTATTCTAAAGAATGAGAAGTTTATTTTAGTTATAGGAGACAAAGGTAATCTCTATTCTGCTATAAGAGCGAATTACGAATTATCTTTAGCAAATAAAATTAAATTCTTTGAACATCCTCCTTCACTTAGGTTGTTTAATGAAGAGTATGATCAAATCTATAATGAGATTAGAAATGCTATTGAGTATAAGAATATTAGTAAAATGACTAATATTAAGGTAGCAAAACAGTGGCGGAATAATATTATTTCAAATTTATCTTATATATTAAAGAATCCAAAAGCTGATGACTTTTTTAATTCTTTTCAAAATATACCAATAATTTGTGTTGCAGCTGGACCTTCTTTAGATAAGAATATTGATCAATTGAAACATGCAAAAGGTAATGCCTTATTAATGTGTGTAGGAACGGCTTTAAAAGCATTACTAAAAGCTGGAATAGAGCCAGATATTGTAGTTTCCATGGACGGTAGTCAAAAAATGTATAATCAGTTTAAAGGTATTAGGGATTTGAACAATGTTTTTCTCTTTTCTGAAAAGGCTAATTCACCCTTAGTTAATGATAATTGGGTTGGACCTCAAGTCTTCTTTACAATGAAGCGGAATTTAAGTGCTTGGGTAGAAAAAATGAAAGGACAGTATACTGCAATTAATACTGGTGGTACTGTAGCTCATAGTATGGTTGATTTAGCTTATAAGTTTGGAGGAAATCCAATTATTCTTGTAGGACAGGACTTATCATTTTCTGAGGATAAGACTCATGCTTCAGGAACAATGTATGAGAATAATAAAGTAAATGACGAAGGGTTAATTACTGTGGAAGGAATTAACGGAAAGCCAGTATATACAAGTAAAGGGTTTAAAAGTTTTTTAAATTATTATAATGATTATTTTGCTAAGCGGTCAAGTAGATTGTATATTGATGCAACAGAAGGTGGAGCAAAGATTGATCATACTAAGATTATGACTCTTCAGGAAGCAATAGCTAAATATTGTTTAGAAAAAGTTGATCCTTTAATTACTCTGCAAGAGATTTATAATGAAAAAGAAGGGCATAATGATTATTATCAAAATTTAAAAGAAGAGATAGATAAGACTATTGAGGAATTAAATAGTTCAATTGAAATTTTAGAAGAACAGTTATCTTTCGTTAAGGGGATTGAAAAGAAATTAACTCAGGTTCAGCAAATAAGTAATGGTAAATTAAAAGAAGTACAAGTTAAAGCACAGGAATATGAGTCTAAATTAAAACAACACAAAAGAATAAGTTATTTTACGCAAAGGACTTTAATTATCGAAAAATTAAAGTATCAAGAAGTTAATAACAAGTATTTCTTTAATAATAAACAGGAATTGGAAGAGAAAATGAAGTATTATCGAACTTATTGGACTAATTATTGGCAACAACTTAAAACTTCTTTAGAATTATTGAAAAAAATGTCTAACCAGATTGATGAAAATAAAGTGCTCTTTAATGAAGATAAAATAATAATTAGAGACTGTAAAGTAGGTGGGAAGTAATGAAGGTATATTTGAATGGTCAGGCCATTAAAGAATTATCTAATTTAAATAATATAGAGAAAGTATTAAATGGGATATATTCCAGATTAAATGATGAAATCATAATTAACATTTCTGTTAACGATGTAAAGGTGAATGAGTCCTATTTAATAGAAGGTAATTATGACTTAAATCAGATATCTAATATTAAATTTAAAACAAAGAAAACTAATAAATTAATACAAGAAACATTAAAGCAAGCTGATGAATATTTACCAAAACTTAAAAAAGGGATAATAAAAACAACGGAACTATTTAGACAAGGTAATATTGAGGAAGGGAACCAAAAATATCAACTATGTTTAGAGGGGTTGGAATGGTATACTGATGCTTTAGAAAGTATCTTGTCTTTAATTTCTAATGATCAATTAAAAGAGGAAGGAAAGAATAAACTTACTAATATTAATACAATATTAGTAGATATAATGAAAGCCTTTCAAAATGAGGATATGGTTTTTGTAGCAGACTTACTAGAGTATGAAATTGTAGATTTTATTGATGAACTTGTTGAATTTAATAAGAAATTAATGGATTAATAGATATATTTTAAATTAACATTAGTATGATTGATATAGTATTTTAATTAATGGACTGAACTATCCGATAAAGAATTTCATAAAGTTCTTTATGAAGCTAATAAAATTTTGATAGAAAATTATTATAAACATCAATTAGATAGTTCAATTGAAACAGCAAAAAAATTATATTTTGAATTAGATGAGACATTTAGAGGATTTAGACAATCATAGATAAAATTGATTCGTTTGGAGGGTATATATGTTTGAGGGAAATCAAATATTAGCAATAATTTTAGCGCGTGGGGGGTCAAAAGGTATACCTAAAAAAAATATAAAGGAATTAAATGGGAAACCGCTAATTGCCTATACTATAGAGTCGGCTAAGCAATCAAGATATATTGATTGCTTAGTTTTATCCACAGATGATGAAGAAATAGCAGAAGTAGGAAAACAATATGGTGCAGAAGTTCCTTTTATAAGACCAGATGAATTAGCTACAGATACTGCAAAGAGTGAAGACGCCATTATTCATGCTTTGAATTGGCTAAGAGATAATGAAGAATATTTACCTGATTATATAATGCTTTTGCAACCTACTTCACCATTAAGAGCAGTTGAGGATATTAATAGAAGTATTGAAAAGCTAACTGCTAGTAAAGCAGATTCATTAATAAGTATTTGTAAAACAGATAAGTCACCATATTGGATGAAAACAATAAATGATGAAGGTTATTTAGAGCCAGTCATTAGTGAAAAGAAACATTATAATCGTAGACAAGATTTACCTGACACTTATCAGTTAAATGGAGCCATTTATATAGCTAAAGTAGAAATGTTTCTAAAATACAAATCATTTTTTACGGATAAAATAGTACCATATATAATGCCTAGGGAACGGTCAATAGACATTGATGATGTAATAGATTGGAAACTAATTCAGCTGCTTTTGGAGGAGGAGTTTATATGATTGAAATTGCTGGAAGAGGGATAGGACCAAATGAACCTACCTTCATAATAGCAGAAGCAGGAGTTAATCATAATGGTAGTTTAGGTATTGCTAAAAAATTAGTAGATGCTGCTGTTGAAGCAGAAGTTGATGCAGTTAAGTTTCAGACTTTTAAGGCTGAAAATTTAGTTTCTAAGCAAGCTTCGAAAGCTCAATATCAACTTGAAACGACGGATAAAGAAGAATCACAATTTGATATGATAAAAAGATTAGAGCTTTCCTTAGATGACCATTTATATCTAAAAGAATATTGTGAAGATAGAGATATTTTATTGCTCTCTACACCGTTTTGTTTTAATTCGGTTGATATAATTGATGACTTAGGTTTAGAATTATATAAGGTTGGATCTAGTGACACAACAAATCTACCACTTTTAAAATATATAGCTAAAAAAGGCAAACCGATAATTTTATCTACAGGAATGAGTACTTTAGCTGAAGTAGAAGAGGCCGTTAATACAATATTATCTACTGGAAATGATAGATTGATTTTGCTTCATTGTGTAAGTAATTATCCAGCTCAATACCAGAGTGTTAATTTAAAAGCAATGGAAACAATGAGTCAAGCCTTTAAGTTGCCTATTGGATATTCAGACCATACCTTAGGAATAGAAGTTCCAGTTGCAGCTGTAGCTAGAGGAGCAGTAGTGATAGAAAAACATTTTACTTTAGATAATAATATGGAAGGACCTGACCATAAGGCTTCCTTAGAGCCAGAGGAATTAAAACAAATGGTGATAAATATTAGGAATATAGAAGAGGCCTTAGGAGATGGAATAAAAAAACCTGCTAAATCTGAGGTTGCTAATATAAAAATATCTAGAAAAAGTTTAGTTATAGATAGAGATTTAAAAACTGGAGAAGAATTAACTAAAGAAACCTTAAATATTAAACGACCGGGGATAGGTATTAATCCTAAATTTTTAGAAACTGTGTTGGGGATGGAAGTAAAAAAAGATTTAAAAGCAGATCAAGTACTACAATGGGAGGACTTGAAGAATGGATAAACGCAAACTCTGTGTAATAACTGGAACTAGGGCAGAATATGGGTTGCTTTATTGGTTAATGAAAGAAATAAGTGGAGACTCAGATCTTGAATTACAAATTATTACTACTGGAATGCACTTATCACCTGAATTTGGTTTGACTTATAAAAGAATAGAAAAAGATGGATTTAGGATAGATAAAAAGGTAGAAATGCTTATGTCTTCAGATACTGAAATTGGAATTACTAAGTCAGTTGGTTTAGGATGTATAGGGTTTGCTGATGCTTATGATGAGTTAGAACCAGATATAGTAGTAGTTTTAGGAGATAGGTTTGAGATTTTAGCTGCTGCTGTTGCAGCCATGATAGCTAAAATTCCTATAGCCCATTTACATGGAGGAGAAATAACAGAAGGTGCTATAGATGAATCAATCCGTCATTCATTAACTAAAATGGCATCTACACATTTCCCAGCCACCGAAGAATATGCAAGAAGAATTGTTCAAATGGGGGAAAATCCAAAACGGGTATTTAATTTTGGAGCTCCGGGATTAGATAATATTTATAAATTAGATTTATTATCAAGAATAGAATTAGAAAAAGAACTTAACTTTCAATTAGGAAGTAAGACTGCCATTGTTACATATCATCCAGTAACATTAGAGGATGATACAGTTTATAATCAGATTGAAAGTTTGCTAACAGCAATTGATGAATTTGAAATGAATGTTATTTTTACAAAAGCAAATGCTGATACATATGGTAGAGTGATTAATGAGAAGATAGAAAGTTTTACAAATAAGAACCCTAAACAATATAAGTTGTTTGATAATTTAGGACAATTAAGATATCTCTCAGCTTTAGAGCATGTTGATATAATGATTGGAAATTCATCCAGTGGCCTTATAGAGGGCCCAAGCTTTAAAATTCCAGTAGTTAATGTAGGAGATAGACAGAAAGGAAGAATAAAAGCAGATAATGTAATAGATTGTGGATATGGTTATCATGAAATTAAAGAAGCAATTAAAAAAGGATTTTCATTTGATTTTAAGGATAAAATTAAAAAAATAGTAAATCCTTATGATAAGCATGGAGATGGTAAAACGAGCTATCGAATAAAAGAGACTTTAAAAGGATTAGAATTAGATGAACATTTAATAAAAAAGGAGTTTTATGATATTGAATTATTATAAAGAATAAATTTTTTTGTGAGAATAGTTTAGATAAGGAATGATGTTAAGAATAATTTTGGAAAATTATATTTTACATATTTGTATTAATGAGGGTGCAGATTTAGATATGGGTTAAGTGTTTTTGAAGAAAAGAGGTTATGGATAAATTAATTAAGTTAGCTTTTAAACAGAGAAAAGGAGAAAAAAATGAAACCACATGCTGTAATGTTCCACCATTTTCATGATGAAAGTAAACATCCAAAAGTTCAAGGTTCAATATCAGCTGAGCGATTAGATAATATGATTCAATTTTTGCAAGCAAATAAGGTTATTTTATCAGCAAATGAATGGCTTTATAAGGCATTACAAGACAAATTGAAAGAAAATGAAATTTGTTTAAGTTTTGATGATAATTTAAGATGTCAGTTTGATATAGCGTATCCAATTTTGAAAAAATATAATTTAAAAGTATTTTGGTTTGTTTATACATCACCTTTAGAGGGAAAATTAGAAAGGTTAGAAATCTATAGGTATTTTAGAACAGTATATTTTGAAAACATTGATGATTTTTATCACGTTTTCTTTGATTATATCGAAGAATCTGATTATAAATTTAGAGTTTCAAAAGCATTAGAAGGATTTATTCCTCAAAATTATTTAAGCGATTTTTCTTTTTATACAGATAACGATAGAACTTTTCGTTATATACGAGACCAAATTTTAGGTCCAGATGATTATAGGTTTTTGATGGATGCAATGCTAAAGGATTATAAAGTTGATTTGAAATCTTTAAGGAAAAAACTATGGATTTCAAAAGAAAATATAAAAGAATTACATAATAAAGGGCATATGATTGGATTACATACCCATACTCATCCAACATCAATAGCATCTTTAGATATAAATAAACAAACGAATGAATATCAGATTAATATGAAATTACTTTCAGAAATATTAGGTGATTATCCTGTGGTTATGTCGCATCCGTGTAACTCTTACAATAAAAATACTATTAAATTATTAAAAGAATTAAAGATAAAATTAGGATTTCGTTCAAACATGAAAAATAATTTAAATTCTATGTATGAATTTCCTAGAGAAGATCATGCAAACATAATTAGAGAAATGGAACAGAAATCATGATAAAAACAACTATTTTTACTAGCAATTAAACACATCGTGTATTTTTGATTGAGTCTTTAGTTAATATATCTGATAAATTATTCGTTGTACAAGAATAGTGGGGGGAACATAATGAATAAATTCGACGAAAGATACGAGATTCGCTTAGCAAATATGTCAGATATTGATAATATCATGAACTTTATTGATAAATACTGGCGTGAAGGGCACATAATGTCTCGTGATAAAGAGTTATTTAAGTACGAATATGCAGATGGTGATAACTTAAATTTTATTTTAGCTATCGATAAAAATACTGAACTAATTGAAGGAATATTTGGATTTATAAGATGTTCAAATACGGAAGATCCTAAAAGGAAAGATATTTGGGGTAGTATGTGGAAGGTAAATGATTCGCATGACAACATACCATTTCTTGGAGTTGAACTTGCTAAGCGAGTATTTACTTTGACAGGCTGCCGAACTCACATAGGAAATGGTGCAAACCCTAACACAACAGTTCCATTAAGAAGATTATTTTTCGGTGATAAAGTGGTTAAAATGAAGCAATATTACTTACTTAATTCATACATTGATGATTACAAAATTGCATTAATAAAAGATAAAAATAAGGCGATTTCTACTATTCCTACACAAAATCAAACGAATTTACAGGAGTTTCACTCAATTGATGAAGTAAAAAAGCACTTCGATATAGAAAGTATTGATGCAATTCCATATAAAGATAATTGGTATGTTAATAAGCGTTATTTTTGTCATCCGTATTACAAATATAATGTATATGGATTAGCTGATAATACAGAGAAAGTAGATGCTTTAATGATGACACGAGAAGTAAAATATAATGGAAGAAAAGTATTAAGAATTGTGGATTATATCGGAAATCATAAATTATTTGCCGGACTATCTAAGAAATTTGATAGATTAATAAAAGATAATAATTATGAATATATAGATTTCTATACATATGGTTTTGATGAAGAATCTATCTTAAAAGCTGGTTTTAAACTTAGAATAGATGATGATCCAAATGTAATTGCAAACTACTTTGAACCCTTTGTGCGTGAAAATGTTGATATATGGGCACATTATAAAATTGATGGTACCTTATTTTTTAAAGCTGATGGTGACCAGGATAGGCCAAATCAATTTGTACAAAATTGAAATAGTGGAGGATTAAGGGTTATGGATAATATAAATGATTTTAGAAGTGAATTATTGAAGGAAGATTTATATAATATAAATGCAAAAAAGTATGCTGAGAAAATTAAGAATATAGGTAAAGTAGTAATATGGGGAAGTGGTAATGGTGGTCAATTGGTATATAATTTTTTGAAGAAGTTTGATGCCCTTGAAAATATCAAATATTATGCGGATAATTCCAAGGTAAAGTGGGGAACAAAAAAGAATAGTTTGTTGGTTATTTCCCCAGAAGAAGTAGTGCAAGAAGTAAAGGAAAGTTCTCATATTTGTATAATACTTGCTAGCCAGTATTTAGCAGATATAAAAAAGCAATTACTTTCACTTGGAATCGAAGAAAATATTATTGATATCAAAGGTTTTGGGTTAGCTAAAGATTATTGGACTTTTAAAGAAAGAACTCCTTATGAGATAATTAATTCACATATGAATGATTATGAAAAGGTTTATTCATATTTATCAGATCAACGATCTAAAAAAGTTTATCTAGGAATATTAAATAGTAAAATTTCATTGGATAATGAATATTTGGAAGGAGTTGCTGATTCAGAAGAAGATCAATATTTTGATAAAGACATTATACACTTAAATGAAAATGAAGTTTTTTGTGATTGCGGAAGTTATAATGGAGATACCTTAGAAACATTTATTACATTATCAGATAACAAGTATAAAAAATATATAGCTATTGAAGCTGATAAGGACATATATGGGGAACTAAATAAGAGGGTTGAAGATAATGGATATAAGAATGTAGAAACGTATAATATAGCCTGTTGGAATCGGAAAAAAGTTTTAAAATTTCAATCTGCACAGACAGCAGGGCATGTTACTGAAAATGGAGATTTTTCCGTTCAGGCAGATACTTTAAATAATATTCTAAAGGATGAGGAAGTAAGCTTTTTAAAAATGGATATTGAAGGTGCTGAGGAGATGGCTTTAAAAGGGGCTAGTAGAGTGGTTGGGGAAATTAAGCCTATTTTAGCAATATGCCTCTATCATAGTTTAAAAGATTATTATAAACTTCCGTTAATAATAAAAAATTTAAACTTCGAGTATAAGTTATTTATTCGTCATTACACAGATATGGTTGATACTGAAACAGTATGCTATGCGATCCCAAATTCTAGAATTTAGTCACACTATGTTTGGTGATTTTTGTAAAGTAATTGTCATAAAAAATAGTAAGTTTGAAAGGAAATGATCTGAATGAAAGAATTAAATTATTTACTCGTTATGCCTAAAAATGTAGTTGGTCCAAGCGAATCTCAATTTATTATAGGAATTGCTTATGTTTCATCGTACTTAAAAAAGGAAGGTTATAATATTTTTACAATTAATTTAAACTTTTGTAATGACACCAGAAAAGCATTAAATGACAAAATTATTGAATGTGGTATTGATGTTATTATGGTAGGAGGTCTGTCCGGTCAGTATCATATGGTGAAAGAGATCTTAAATATTGTTGATGATATAGATAAAAAAGTAATTAAGGTTGTTGGAGGTGGTCTTGTTACTTCGCAACCCAAAATTGCCATGCGTGCCTTGCAAACAGCGGATATCGGAGTTATTGGTGAGGGTGAAATAACTTCTGCTTTTCTCTGTGATGCATTAAATAATAATTTAGATTTAAGTATAGTTGATGGGATTATTTATAAAAAAGATGGTGGCTATATTTTAAATAATGAAAGAGGAGATATTGTTGACTTAGATTCGTTACCTTTTCCGGACTATGAGGGGTTCGATTTTGCTAAACATATTAATACAGATGTTAAAATTGAAAATGATTTTACAAGTCAGCTTAGAAATGTCTATATAATAGGGAGTCGTTCATGTCCATATAACTGTACATTTTGTTTCCATTCGTCAGGGGAACGATATAGAACACGGTCTTTAGATAATATTTTCGAAGAAATTGATTACTTATATAATAATTATAAAATTAAATGTATTGCCATACAGGACGAGTTGTTTTCTGCACAGAAAGAGAGATTGCTTGAATTTTGCAAGAGAATTAAGAAATATAATCTTCATTGGTTTAGTCAGTTTAGGGTAGATCTTGTAGATGATGAGGTGCTTGATGTAATGAAAGATAGTGGCTGTACTTTGTTAGGAGTTGGAATTGAAAGTGCAGACAACAGAATCTTAAAAAGTATGAAAAAAAATATAACTGTTGAACAAATTGAAAATGCCCTTAAAAAAATGCATAGAAAAAATATTTCTTTTGCTGGAAATTTAATATTTGGAGATAAAGAAGAAACAAAAGAGACAGCAGAGGCAACATTGAATTGGTGGAAAGAACATAGTCATTATAACATAACAATGGCGTTAATTGTTCCATTTCCAGGAACAGCTCTTTATCAATATGCAATTGATAAAGGTATAATTAAAGATCCTGTAAAATATTTACAAGATGGTTGTCCTAATGTAAATGTAAGTAAAATGACAGATGAAGAATTCGGGGCTATAAATACTAAAATTCTTCAGTATCCCTTAGCTATGGCTCCAAAATATACAGATTATACTTATTCGAATAAAAAACTTGTTGCTAAATGTGAAAAATGTAATACTGCAAATGAACATGACTTTAATTTTTTCGAAACTATGTTTGTGATATGTAAAAATTGTGGACAAAAACATTTTGTTCCGGTAAATGATAATATAACTAAAATGATTACAAGTAAAGTCGAATTATTGATGAAGGAAGGGAAAGTTGCAGTTTGGGGAATTAATCCTCCATTATATCATTTTTTAGCTAAAACTGAAATTGTTAATAATGATAGAATGTATTTCATTGATATTTCCAAAGTTAGACAGATGTCAAAAATTCATGGTAAGAAGATATGTAGCCCGGATATCATACAAAGTAAGGATATAAAATATGTAATGACCGGAATTCCTGGTATTTTCTCAACAATAGAAAGGCAAGTAAAAAACAATTATCAAGATGTTGAAAAAGTACTTACAATGAGCAAGTTAATTGACTGATAAAAGTTTTAAATTGTATGGAAGGTTATATATTTTATAAAGAGGAGGAACAAGCATATGAATGAAATTGTTATTGGAATGGTAGGAGCTGGCCGGGCTACAGAATTACATATGCATGCTTTACATCGGGTAAGTAAAGTTCCATTGCGTTTTAAAACAATTGTTGCTCGTCGTGCTGAGCAGCTGTTACCAGCAAAGAAGCTTTATGGCTTTGAAAATGCATCTTATGATTTCAACGATTTGTTAGAAGATCCAGAGATAGATGTTATTGATATTTGTACACCTCCTTATGTTCACGAAGAGATGATAATTAAGGCAATGCAAGCTGGCAAGCATGTTATTTGTGAAAAACCTCTTGCAGGTTATTTTGGTGAAGATAATGATGAATCTCCAATAGGCTTGACTGTTTCTAAAAAGGTTATGTATGAGAACCTTTTAAGATCTCTTAAGAAATTAAAAAAGGTTATTGAAAAATCAGAAGGTAAGTTTATGTATGCGGAAAACTTTGTTTATGCCCCTGCTGTTATTAAAGCTGCAAAAGCCATATCTGCAAAAAAAAGTCGAATTCTATATATGAAAGGTGAAGAGAGTCTTAAGGGTTCTAGTTCACCTGTTGCTGGGGAATGGGATAAAACTGGTGGGGGAACATTTATTCGAACTGGGACACACCCTTTATCAGCTTTGTTGTGGCTGAAACAACAAGAAGCTAAGGCACGTAATGTGGATATTGAAGTTGAAAGTGTTTTTGGTGATATGGGGCGAATTACTCCTTCGCTTTCTGAATATGAACACAGGCATATTGAAGCACGCCCTATTGATGTTGAGGATAATGGTACAGTTATTTTGACCTTTAGTGATCAATCAAAAGCCTTAGTAATTGCTACTGACACTTGCCTTGGGGGAAGTAAGAACTACATTGAATTATATTGCAATGATGCAAATATAAACTGTCAATTGACTATGAATGATTCAATGGAAACATATTTTTTGGATGAAGATGGATTAGATGATGTATATCTTTCAGAAATGCTTCCAGCAAAGACAGGCTGGAATAAACCTTTTATAGCTGATGAAGAGATGCGTGGGTATAATAATGAAATGCAGGATTTTATGGAATCGATTTATTATGATAGAGAACCAAAATCTGGTTTTAAACTTGCACATGATACAATAAAAATCACTTATGCAGCATATATGTCTGCTGAAATGGGTCAAAAAGTAAAATTATAACCAAAAGAATTATTGTGTAAAAGCAATAAAATATAATCTATATAGATTGTGATATTTAGGTGGATTAGAAGTTTTATTTAATTTAATACAATAGATTGCAAGTAGAGTTATATATCTATCTAATAATCATTTTTTTAATTAATATATAAAGATAGGTAACAAAAATTATGAAAGTAATTTATTTGAAATTATTATACGAGGAGAAATTGATATGAAAAATTTAGCAAATCAGTTTTTTGAAATTGCTGATCTATACCCTAATAAAATAGCTGTATGGTGTGAAAACGAATCTATTACCTATAATAATCTCGCTAATTTAATAAGTCAATACTCAAATTATCTTTTAGATAATGGGGTTACTTACCGTGATCATATTGGTATCCCCATGAATAATAGTATTGAATCAGTTGCGCTAATTCTTACAGCAGCAAACCTTGGGGTGGGACTAGTTCCAATTAATCCAACTTTACCACTGGATGCTATTAAAACAGCTTTTGATTCTAGTGATGTAAAACATTTAATAGCACGACGTGTATTCTTTGAGCAATATGATAAATTAGGTGAACTAAACTTAAATGGTATGAAATTTTGTTTAGATGGTAAATATGAGGGCGCGATACCGTTTACAGATGCAATGAATATGTCCATCAAAAGACCAATTAATGAAGAAATCGGTGGAGATGAAACACTAATTATCACTATGACCTCTGGGTCTACAGGTTCACCAAAGCCAATTGATTTAACACAAAACAATAAATATCAACGTGCTATGGCACATATAAGTTTATATAATATAACTAAAGATGATATTGTTCTTGCTGCTACTCCACTTTATCATTCTTTGGCCGAAAGACTTGTATTAATTCCATTGTTAATTGGTGGGACAAGCGTTTTATTACCAAGATTTACTGCTGATATTTGGCTTAATTGTATAAAAGAAAAGAAAGTAACATTTACGATTGCCGTATCAGCCCAACTTAGCCAAATTGCTGAGTTGTTGTCAACTTCATCTATATCGAAGATAGATAGTTTAAGGTCTGTTGTTTCTTCATCGTCATTACTTGAATCACATGTAAAAAATAAATTAATAGAAAAATTAAAATGTGATTTTCACGAAATGTATGGGACTTCTGAAATATCAACTGCAACAAGTATTAATTTTAAAGAATCCTTAAATCATGATCAGTCAGTGGGAAGGCCACTTCCTGAAGCATATATAAGAATTATTAAAGATAATGGTGAATTGGCACCAACACATGAAATTGGTGAAATAGCATGTAAAACTAAACTTATGTGCAATGGTTATTATGGTATGCAGGAGGCTTTCAATAATGCATTACAAAACGGTTACTTCAAGACTGGTGACATGGGTTACCTTGACAAGGATGGGTTCTTATATTTTTCAGGTCGTAAGAAAGAATTAATTATCACTGGTGGTATTAATGTATATCCTTCAGATTTAGAAAAATATGTATTAGAACTTCCTGAAGTGGAAGAATGTGCTGCATTTGCATATCCCGATGAGAGACTTGGAGAAGTTGTTGCATTAGCGGTTGTTAATAAGCAAAATTGCAAATTAAATAAAAGATCAATTCGTATACAGTGCGCAAGAAATCTTGCAGATTTCCAGCAGCCACACAAAATCTTTTTTGTTAATGAATTACCAAAAAATGCAATGGGTAAATTAGTAAAATTTAAATTGATGGAGTATATAAAGCTTAATTGTTTAAATGAATAATTATAAAATATGAATGGGGGAAAAAGAATGGATGTATCAAATTTCATAATAGGATTGCTAGAAAAGAAAAATAAAATAGATGAGTCTGTTGATATCGAAACTCTTAATTATGTAGAAAAGGGTTATGTTGATTCACTTGGTATTATTAAATTTGTAGTTGAGATTGAAGATGAATTTGAGATTGAATTTTCAGATGATGAATTAGCAGACCCTTCTTTTAAAATTGTAGGTGAGCTAATAAAACTTGTAGAAGGAAAAATAAAAAATAATGAAAAAAATTAAGAATATTAAGCATGTTACTGCAAAGGCTGAGAATGGTACCTGTAAAAAGACAGAAATTAAAATAGGAGATATTACTGTAGGAAAAGATTTTTTAGTTATAGCAGGCCCATGTAGCGTTGAATCTGAAGAACAAATAATGACTGTTGCAAAAGCAGTTAAAGATGCAGGTGTAAATATGCTTCGTGGTAGTGTTTATAAGCTGGGAACTTCTCCTTATTCTTTTCAAGGTCTTAGAAAGGTTGAACTTCAGTATCTTAGCAAGGCAGGAATGGAAACGAGACTCCCAATTATAACAGAAGTACTCGATCCAAGGGATATTTATTTAATTAGCGAATATGCTGATGCATTTCAAATTAGAGCAAATAATATGCAAAATTATTCTTTGCTTGTTGAAGTAGGGAAAGTTAAAAAACCTGTTCTTTTAAAAAGAGGTATGAATGCTACTATCAAAGAATGGCTTAATTGTGCAGAATATATTATGAATGCAGGAAATCCAAATGTAATTTTGTGTGAATGTGGTGTTCAAACTACTGACACATATACAAGAACCCCTTTGAATTTAAGTGCTGTTACTGTGGCAAAGAGACTTACTCATCTTCCGGTAATTGTTGATCCGTCTCATGCTACAGATTGCGTAGAATTGATTCGGCCTATGACTTTAAGTTCAATTATGGCTGGATGTGACGGAGTTATAATTGAAGTTCACCCATCAACTTGTGACGCATTCAGTGATATTGAACAAAAACTTACGCCCGATCAATTTAAGGATTTAATGGGTGATATTAGAGAAACTCTGACTTTTAGGGATAATTTAAATGAGCATTATAAAAAAAAGAATTGAGGTTATATAAATCTTTTTATATAAACTTTTCATAGAGATATTTTAAGTAATAATGAATTGTATAAAAGCTTTTATAATTCCTTGCATTAATGAAGTATATGATAATCAGCTAGCCCCTTTTCCTCATAGTTTAAAAAAGTTAAATCATTAACGGTTTATAAGGGAGTAACTGCAGGGGTAGAATATGCTAAAGGATTTATAATAATTAAAGATATTTTTTAAAACATAGAGGTGAGGATATGGATTTAACGGATAAGAAAGTATTGATAACTGGTTCTTCAGGTTTTATTGGTTCCCATTTAACTGAAAAGCTAGTTAAATTAGGCTGTAATGTAAGAGCATTTGTTAAATATAATTTCAAGAATGATTGGGGATGGCTTGAACATTCGGAAGTTAAGGATGAGGTAGAAGTGTATACAGGAGATATTAGGGATTATGATGCTGTTTATGACGCCTTAGATGGTGTAGACGTAGTTTTTCATTTAGCAGCTTTAATTGGTATCCCTTATTCCTATAAATCTCCTTTAGCATATATTAAAACTAATGTAGAAGGCACATATAATATTTTACAAGTTAGCCGCCAAAGAGAGTTAGAAAAGGTTATTATTACATCTACAAGTGAAACTTATGGGACTGCGCAATATGTACCGATTGATGAAGAACATCCTTTAGTTGGACAATCACCTTATTCAGCTAGTAAGATAGCTGCTGATCAATTGGCTATTAGTTATCACCGGAGCTTTGAAATGCCGATAGCTATTGCACGACCTTTTAATACTTATGGACCAAGACAGTCAGCTCGAGCAATTATTCCTACAATTATTACTCAAATTTTAAATGGACAGAAGGAAATTAAGTTAGGTAATTTATCCCCGACTAGAGATTTTAATTATGTTAAGGATACAGTTAATGGTTTTATTGAGATTGCTAAAAGTCAAGAAACGATAGGTGAGGTTACTAATATAGGCTCAAATTATGAAATTAGTATGCAAGATACAGTGGATTTAATTATTGAGTTAATCGGTGAAGAGGTAGAGATATTAACTGATGAGAAGAGAGTTAGACCTGATAAAAGTGAAGTAGATCGTTTATTATGTAATAATAGTAAAATTAAGAAGATAACAAATTGGAAACCAAGATATACTCTTGAAGAAGGATTACAAGAAACAATTAATTGGGTAAGTAATAATTTGCATTTTTACAAACCAGAAATTTATAATGTCTAATTAAACAGAGGAGAGTTACAAAAGATGGGGAGAATACCATTATCAATACCATATCTTAATGGGAATGAATGGAAGTATATTAAAGAATGTTTAGATACTAATTGGGTTTCATCCGTAGGGAAATATGTAGAAGAGTTTGAGGCAAAGTTATCTGATTATGTAGGAGTAGATCATGGGGTAGCAATGACAAATGGAACGGCAGCAATTCATACTGCTCTTAAAATTATAGAAGTAGAAGAAGGAGATAAGGTTTTAGTTCCTTCACTAACTTTTATAGCTTCGGTTAATCCAATTAGATATTGTGGAGCAGAGCCAGTCTTTATTGATTCAGAAGAAAGAACTTATAATATAGATCCTAAAAAGACAGTAACTAAAATTAAAGAGATGATTAATAATGGGGATAAGCCTAAAGCAGTTATTGTAGTACATTTATATGGGCATCCTGTTAATATAGGTCCGATTTTAAAAGTATGCAATGATTATGATATTAAAGTAATTGAAGATGCTACTGAGGCCTTAGGTTCTAAATATAAGGATAAGATGGTAGGTGCTTTAGGAGATATTGGTTGTTTCTCTTTTAATGGTAATAAATTAATAACTACTGGTGGCGGTGGAATGTTAGTAACAGATAACAAAGAGTATGCAGAATATGCTAAATACCTTTCAACTCAGGCAAAAGATGATGCTAAAAACTATATTCATAATGAGGTAGGATATAACTATCGTTTAAATAATATACAAGCTGCTATGGGAGTAGCACAGTTAGAACAAATAAATGATTTTATTGTTAGAAAAAGGGGAATAGCTAAAGAATATACATCTACTCTTAAAAAAATCGATGGAATTAAGGTAAATGAGGAAGAAAAATGGGCTTATAACAATTATTGGTTATATTCAATTTTAATAGATGAGAATAAGTTTGGTATTACTTCAAAAGAGTTATACAAACAGCTTAATGAGATAGGAGTTATGGCTAGACCTTTCTTTAAACCAATTCATACTATGCCAATGTATCAAGATTGTGAAGCCAAAATTGATATTGCTAATATACTTTGGAAGCAGGGTATTAATTTGCCGTGTAGTGTTAATATTAAGCCAGAAGAAGTCAAAATTGTAATTGATAGTATAGTAAATTTAAAAAGATAAGATTCATTTTAGGAAATAGTTAATTAGGAGTGGTGTGTTAATGAAAATTCTATATATGGGTGATGGAAAATGGGGGGCTCTATGTCTAAAAAGACTGATAAAAGAAAAGAAAGAGTTGTTGGGAGTTGTTATTAGATCAAATCCTTCAGACAAACTAGTTGAAGATGTAGCAAAAGAAAACAACTTATCTATATATTCACCGAATGATGTTAATGGGAAATCATTTGTAAAGAATGTATATAATTTAAAACCAGATTTAATTGTTTCAATGTCTTATGATCAAATTATAAGAAAGGAATTAATAGAGATTCCATCACAAGGAATAATAAATATACATGCTGGTAAACTTCCTTATTATCGAGGAAGGTCTCCTATCAATTGGGCTATAATTAATGGAGAAGAAGAGATTGGTTTAACAGTACATTATATAGATCAAGGTATTGATACAGGAGATATCATAATACAAGAAAAGGTACCTATAAATATAAATGATAATTATGCTACTATTTTAAGAAAAGTAGAAGAGCTTACTCCGACTATACTTATGCAAGCTATTAATCAAATCGAAAATGGATTGGTTATTTCTAAAAAACATAGTCATCTTGAAGGAATATATCTACCTAGAAGATGTGAAGGAGATGAAATAATTAATTGGAATAAAGTTAGTAAAGATGTTTATAACTTTATTCGAGCGTTAGTGCCTCCTGGTCCAGGTGCAGTTACATTTATAGATGGTAAGGAAATAAAAGTTTTAGATTGTGAATTGCTTGATTCTCCTAATTTTATTGGAAACCCTGGGCAAATAATTGGTACAACTAATAGAGGAGTTAAAGTTAAAACAAAAGATAATATGGTTTTGGTCACAAAAATAAAAGAAAATAACATTGTAAAGAAGGCTGATTTGAAGATAGGAACTAAATTAGGAATTAATTATTTGCAAAGAATAAATTCTTTAGAGAAACGTGTTGAAAGACTAGAAAAGAAAATTGCCAATTTAACAGGGAGGTAAAAGTCATGGTTAAATGGGATATAGAAGATTTATTAGTCTATGCTGAAAGCAGTATTGAAAGAGCTATAGAAGCAGTAGATAAAGGGCGGAGGCAGATAGCTTTAGTAGTAGATGAAGAACAACACCTTTTAGGTACAATTACTGACGGAGATATTCGAAGAGCAATATTGAATAAATTAGCTTTAACAGAATCAGTCTGTCAAATAATGAATACAGATTATACTTGGTTGCCAGTAACTGCTTCTAAGCAGATAATAGAAAAGACCTTTAAAAAGAATAAAATGATTCATCAAATTCCATTATTAGATGATGATAATAGAGTTGTTGATTTAGTTCTATTAGATAATATTATTGGAACAGAAGAGAAAGAAAATTATGTTATTCTAATGGCTGGCGGCCTAGGGACAAGATTAAGACCTTTAACCGATGATATTCCTAAACCAATGTTGACTGTAGGTAATAAGCCAATTTTAGAAATAATTATTGATCAATTTAAAGAATATGGTTACCACAATTTTTTAATTGCCGTTAATTATAAGAGCGAGATAATTGAGAGTTATTTTGGGAATGGGAGCAAATTTGGAGCAAATATTGATTATATTAGAGAAAACAAAAGGTTAGGAACAGCAGGGGCTTTAAAGTTGGCTGAGGATAAATTAAATGGGAAACCTATTTTTGTAATGAATGGTGACATTTTAACAGAAGTGAATTTTAGAAGTTTTATGGCATTTCATCAGAACAATAAATTTGATTTAACAATGGCAACTAGAAAATATGAATATCAATCACCTTATGGGGTAGTAAATATAGACGAAGTAAAGGTTAGAAGCTTAGAAGAAAAGCCTAGTTATTATTACTTTATCAACGCTGGGATTTATTGTTTAAATCCAGAGATGATAAAATATATTCCTAAAAATGATTTTTTTGATATTACTGACGTTATTAACTCAGCTTTAAATGACAGTAACAATGTAGGAAGTTTCCCTATCAGGGAATACTGGATAGATATTGGACAGAAAAAAGATTATTATCAAGCTAATGAAGATTATAATTTGAATTATTAATTAGTCAAAGTTTATGTGTTTTAGTTGACTAGAATAAAGTTTTTGAAAGGAGTAGGTGAAACTAAATGGATGTTGGTTTTTTACACATAGGAATGCCGAAGACTGCTTCTACATATATGCAGAATATATGGTTAAAAGATGAATCATATTCTTTATCATGGAAAGGTAATATTAAGTTTCTTGAACAATTGCGATCTGCTGTAAAAAAAGGCAACTTAAATAAAAATCTTAAAGTGGATATCAATACAGACATAAATTATCAGGAAGGTCAGAAACTCGTTATAAGTAATGAAGGCTTTTCTTCAGCATATATGAATGAGGTTGAATTTCAGCATAAAATACCTGAATTTATTGATTATTCTAGTCGTATTCTTGGTCAATTATCAGGTACAACAACAAACCTATTGATTGTTGTGAGGGATCCAATTTCATGGATGAAGTCTGTTTTTGTTCAAGCTATTAAACAGGGTTGGAATGGTTGTGCTGAAAATTTTGTTCATGATCAGTATAACTTACTTAAGTATTCATTAGATCTTAAATTTATTTTAAAATGTTACAGAAGGTATTTTGATAATGTTTTAATAGTTCCTTTTGAAATTTTAAAGGACGATGAAGATAGGTTTTGGAATATTATTTCTAAAAAATTTGAAGTGCCTTTTGCGAAGACAAGAACTCAAAAGATTAATAAATCTTTTGATCTTAAAAAAGTATTTATATTATCAAAATTGAACAAGATGTCTAGTGCTCTATTAAATACATTAGAAGGTTCAAAAGAATATGCTCATAATTATAGTGAAGAAAAAGATAAGCTATTAAATATGTATTCACATGGTAATCAGTGGGTTCCTAGGAGATTTGTTGAATTTGCAAATAAAGAACAGCTTGATGAGATTTATAATTTATTTAATATTTCAGGAATTCCAAAGGATTTTTTGAGTTTTAATATTCCCGATGAACTCATAGAAATTATTAAATCAAAATATATTGAAGGTTTAAAAGACAATATAGATTCGAATTATGTTAGCTTTTATGAGCAACAACTCCAAGATTATATTTCAGGATAAGAATATTTTTGAAGATAGTAATTTAAATAACTCACATAAGAAAGGAGGGGTGGAGAATGAAAATTTCTGAGGTTAATGGAAGTCAGTCAGCAGATACAGTGTCTTCTCAAACTAGTCAAGCTCAAGATGCCAAAAAGACAAGTAAAACTAATCAGACTACTGGTAATAATCCTAATACAGAAAAATTAGAAAAAAAAGACCCTAATAAAAAAGATATAAAAGAAGGAGTAGATAAACTTAACGAAGCTGTCCAAACCTTTCATGAAGAATTAGAATTTAAACTACATAAAAAGTCTAAAAGAATGATGGTTAAAATAGTAAATACACAAAATCATGAAGTAATTAAAGAAATCCCTCCAAAAGAAACATTAGATATGCTAGGCAAGATCAAAGAAATGGTTGGCTTAATTATAGATAAAAAGATATAAACTTATATAATGAGGTGATAAAATTGAATATATCTTCTGCAATGCAAAGTCAAATAACAAGTGTGAGACAAGCTCTTGGTATGGCTACTCTTCAGAAAGCCATGAGTCAAGATGGCCCTACAGTTAGCAAACTAATAGAAGGTATGGAAGAGACTACTAAGGAAATCAAAAGAGCTGCTCAACCTCATTTAGGTAATAATATAGATATTAGAGCTTAGATTATTACAAATTTAATTAAAGTTGAATATCTAATTTAATATTGTAATTTTTAATCGGGAGCAATCCCGGTTTTTTTCTTACCCATAATTAGTTGTTACCAGTGGATAACTTTGATATAATATTAGTCAAGAATTAAATAAACATTACTCGTTACTCACACTGACACTGATAACTAACCAGAAAGGAGATTAAAGAATGTCTAAAGAAGAAACAGCCTTAGAAAAGGTAGAGAAACAAGCTGACTTATACAAAGATCTTTTAGCTTTAATCAAGAAAGAACATAAACTACTTAAAGAGGAGAAAGATGTTACAAATATTCAAGATCAAAAACGAGGAATTAGAGACGAAATTCAAGATATAGAATTAATGCTTAATGTAAAGCATAATATGGGACAAGCAGAGAAATTAGGTTTAATCAAGAATAGTGACTCAGAAAAACTACAACAATTCAAACCTTTATTAAAAGAGTTATATGATTTAGAGAAAGAAAATCAAAAGTTAGCTTAAACAAGGAGGCCCCTTATATATGAAAAGATTAGAAGAAAAATTTGCAAAATTACAACAAAGCATTAAAGAAATGGATAGCCTCTTAATTGCTTTTTCCGGAGGGGTAGATAGTACATTTCTATTAAGAGTAGCTTATGATATCTTAGGAGATAAAGTAGCAGCTTTTACATCTGCTTCGAAGATTCATCCTGATGAGGAGACAGAAGAAGCTAGAGAATTAGCTAAAAAAATAGGGGTTCGACATATTGTTGATACTACTGATGAATTATATAATGATGATTTCGCTCAAAATGATAAGTTAAGATGCTATTATTGTAAGTTTTATATTTTTAATAATTTAAAAGAAGTAGCAGCTCAAGAAGGATATGCTCAAGTGGCCGATGGAGCCAATTATGATGATTATATTAATGATTATCGACCAGGTTTAAAAGCGGCTAAAGAGCTAGAGGTTAGAAGTCCATTAAAGGAAGCAGAAATAACGAAGAAAGAGATAAGAGAAATATCGAAACGATTAGATTTACCGACTTGGGACAAACCAGCTTTTGCTTGCTTATCTTCACGTATTCCATATGGAGATAGGATCACAGAAGATAAGTTAGAGATGGTTGGTGCAGCAGAAAGGTATTTGCGACAATTTGATTTTAATCAATTAAGAGTAAGACATCATGACCAATATACAGCTCGGATTGAAGTAGCACCTAATGATATGGAATTCTTTTTTAATAACAGAGAGCAGATAGTGGATAAATTAAAAGAGATAGGCTATACTTATATTACACTTGATTTAGAAGGATATAGAACAGGTAGCATGAATGAAGTATTAGACTTAGACGAGGAGTGAGAATTAAATGCAACCAAATAGACTAAAAGAGATTCTAACTAAAGTTCAAGCTGGAGATTTAGATATTGATACTGCTGTAGATGAATTAAAGAGCCCTGGTTATGAGGATTTAGGTTTTGCTAAGATAGATCATCACCGCCAATTAAGAAGAGGATTTCCTGAGGTAGTTCTTTGTGAAGGGAAGACTACAGAGCAGGTAGTTAAGATAATGCAGAATTTAGCTGATACAGGACAGAATGTATTGGCTACTAGAGCAGAACCTGAAGTATATGAAGCAGTTAAAGAAGTGATTCCTGAGATAGAGTATAATGAATTGGGCAGAACACTAATTCTAGAACAGACTGAAATAGAAGAAGAAGAAGGTTCAATATTAGTAGTAAATGCTGGGACTTCAGATATTCCAGTCTCCGAAGAGGCTTATGAAACAGCCCGGATTATGGGAAATAAAGTTGAAAAGCTTTACGATGCAGGAGTAGCTGGAATTCACCGTCTATTAGAAAACCATGACCAGTTACGTAAAGCTAAAGTTATTATTGTAGCTGCTGGAATGGAAGGAGCTTTAGCCAGTGTAGTTGGTGGCTTAGTAGATAAACCGGTGATAGCAGTACCTACTAGTGTAGGTTATGGAGCTAGTTTTGGGGGGTTAGCAGCCTTATTAACTATGTTAAATAGCTGTGCTGCTGGTGTAGGTGTTGTTAATATTGATAATGGATTTGGCGCAGCTTATTTAGCTAATTCAATTAATAAATTAAAGTAGAAAGTTGGTGTAATAGTGAAAGCAGTTTACTTTGATATCTTTTCAGGAATTAGTGGTAATATGGTTTTAGGAGCACTCTTAGATGCGGGATTAAAACTAGATATTCTAAAAAAGGAATTAGCTAAATTAGGGCTAACAGAATATGAAATAGATGTAAAAGAAGTAGTTAAAGGTGGAATTAAAGGTACTTATGTAGAAGTGCAGGTAGAAGAACATAATGAAGATAATCATCATACTCATGGTCGACATTTAGCAGACATTGAAGCAATAATTGATGAAAGTGAATTAGATGTTAAGATTAAAAAACTAAGCAAAAAGATATTTAATCGACTAGCTAAAGCAGAAGCTAAAATACATAACACCACCATCTATAAAATTCACTTCCATGAAGTAGGTGCAGTAGATGCTATTATTGATATAGTAGGTGCAGTAATTGGAATTGAAGCTTTAGGTATTGAAGAGATATATGCTTCACGGGTTCATACTGGAACCGGTTTTGTAAACTGTGATCACGGCAAAATTCCAGTACCAGTACCAGCTACTTTAGAATTACTTCAGGAAGTTCCTGTTTATTCAACAGGAATTAAGAATGAATTAGTAACCCCAACAGGTGCAGCTATTATTACTACCTTAGCTAAAAAATTCGGAAACATGCCTTTAATGCAAACAGAGCAGATAGGCTATGGTGCTGGAAGTCGGGAGTTAGAAATTCCTAATCTCTTACGCTTAAGAATTGGGAATCTAGAGTAAGAAATAATTTATTTCAAACTTTCCTCTTGCAATTTTAAGTAATAATCCTTATAATTAATATATAGTATTTACTTAGGTCTGTGGTTGAAAGTCGATGCTAGTCGCAGGCGAAACGATCCACATAAGATAGTCAAAATGACTGTTGAGCATGGTGCGGTTTAGAGATAAGTCCTGCCTGATTAGATTTAAGAGTTTATAGTGTTATAAGAGTCTGGTACATAGAAAATACCGTGACTTGATTAGCTGTTATCTTAAAATTAATCAGAGAGAAGTAGTAGTAGGAAGGAAACCCCTTGAGCGAACCTTCCCGCAGGCGGGTGTGGGGTCAAAAACCAGGTCAGCTAGGTGAGTACTAAAAATTTATAATCATTATTTTGCAAGTGCACACGTAATTGTTGTGCACTTTTTCGATTTTTCTCTTGCATATTTATATAATATGTCGTATAATTATGAATGTGAAATTATAGATAACTTAGATAAGTTATTTTTAAAAGACAAGAGGGGGAAATAATAATGAAAAAAGGATTAAAATTATTTTTAGTAGCATTATTAGCACTAACATTAGTAATGGGAGTAGTAGGATGTAGTGGTGGAGATAAACAGCAAACTAAAACAACATTTGATCAAATAAAAGAAAAAGGAAAGATAATGGTTGGTACATCAGCTGATTATAAACCATTTGAATATGTTAATGAAGATGGAGAGATTGTAGGTTTCGATGTTGAGCTTATGAAGGCCGTTGGTCAAGAGTTAGATTTAGAAGTAGAATTTGTAGACACGTCTTTTGATGGTCTAATTCCAAGTCTGAAATCTAAAAAGTATGATGCAATCGTTTCAGCCATGACAATTACTGAAAAAAGAAAAAAGGCAGTGGATTTTTCTCAGCCTTATTTTAATGCAGGACAAGTAATTGCAGTTATGGAAGGAACTGAAGATGTTAAAGGACCTAAAGACTTAAAAGGAAAAGTAGTTGGGGTTCAACTAGGTAGTACTGGTGACTTAAAAGCTTCAGAAATGGAGAATATTAAACAGGTTAAGAGATATGAAAAGATGATTCAAGCTTATATTGAATTAAAGAATGGTCGAGTAGATGCAGTAGTTAATGACTTGCCAGTAACAGCAGCATATATTATGAAAAATCCTAATGTTAAGATAGTTGGTGAACCATTTACTGCCGAGAATTATGGAATTGCTATAAGAGAAGATGATGATGCATTAGAAAAAGCTATTAATAATGCCATTGCTAAGTTAAAAGAGAATGGTACTTATGATGAGATTTATAATAAATGGTTTAAATAATTTTCAAATTCTTCCTTGAATATTTATATAATTTATTGTATAATTATAAATAATAAATTTAATAATTACTTAAGCAAGTCAGTAATTAAAAAATAGGGAGGAAATGAGAAATGAGTAGAGGAGTAAAATTATTTTTAGTAGCTTTGTTGGGATTAGCTTTAGTAGTAGGAGTAGTAGGTTGTAGTGGAGGAGAGCAAGAGAAGGCTAATACAAAAGAAGAGACTATGACAACATTTGATAAAATAAAAGAAAAAGGAAAGATAGTAATTGGTAGTGATGCTTCATATAAACCTTTTGAATATCATAATGCTGAAGGTGAGATAGTTGGTTTTGATGTAGACTTTCTGAATGCTATTGGTAAAGAGTTAGGAATAGAGGTTGAATTTGTAGATACGGCTTTTGATGGAATTATTCCAGGCTTAAATGCTAACAAATATGATATTGCTGTTTCAGCTATGACAATTACTGAAAAGCGAGAAAAAGCAGTAGATTTCACTGAACCGTATTTTAATGCTGGTCAAGTGATTGCAGTTATGGAAGGAACTAATGATATTAAGACTACTAAGGATTTAAAAGGAAAAGTAGTTGCAGTTCAATTAGGAACTACAGGAGATTTAAAAGCAACTAAAGATATAGAGGGGATTAAAGAAGTTAAAAGATATGAAAAAATTACTCAAGCATTTATTGAATTAAAGAATGGTCGAGCAGATGCAGTAGTTAATGACTTACCAGTAACTGCAGCTTATATTATGGAAAATTCTGATGTTAAGATGGTTGGGAAACCATTTACTGAAGAACAGTATGGAATTGCAACTAGAGAAGAAGATAATGAATTAGAAAAAGCACTTAATGATGCCATCGCTAAGTTAAAAGAGAATGGTACTTATGATGAGATTCATAATAAATGGTTTAAATAAAACTTAAAAGCAGGTGATGACCATCACACTACCTCTTACTAGTTTAAGATATAATGTATTTAAGAAATAAACTAGTAGGAGGTATTTTTATGTTTAAGAAAAGAATTGCTAATGTGTTAATAGGGACTTTAGTATTAATGACATTATTCTCAGTGCCGGTTTTAGCAGCAGATGGGGATAACACAACAAGTACGGACCAAGTAGAAGTAACAGATCAGACAACAGATGGTACTACAGACGATGGAACAACGACTGATGGTACTACAGATGATGGAACAACGACAGATGGTACTACGGACGATGGAACAACGACTGATGGTACTACGGATGATTCTGAAACGTTTTGGGGTAAGATGAAGAGTTTCTTTGGAATTGAATCTGAAAGAGAATCAGTTAAAGATTCAGTTGTTGATGAGCAACTTACTGCAGTAGATCAGTCTATTCAAGAAATGGATAATTTAACTCCAGAGGAAAAAGCTCAATTAAGTGAAGAGGTAACAACTAAGTTAGAAGAGAGTTATGCAAATCACCCTAGTGGTAAGGTTCCGAATGGTGTAGTTATTAAGGCTATTAGAGAAAGTTTAGAAGATGACGGAGTCGATATGGAAAGAGCTGGCAAGATTGCTTCTGATATAGCTCATGATGTAAATAAAGGTATGTCAAAAGGTAAACATGAAGAAAAGAAAGAAGACGCTAAAGCTAAAGGCTATGATAAAGAGGATAGAGATTTAGATAAAGAAGATAATAAGAAGCAAGATCGAGATATAGACCATGATAACGATCGTGATAGAGACCGCGATAAAGATGATGATAGAGACAGAGATGATAGAGATAGAGATGATAGGGATAGAGATGATAGAGACAGAGACAGAGATAGAGATAGAGACAGAGATAGAGACAGAGATAGAGACAGAGACAGAGGTCGCGGTAGAAATAAGTAAAGAAGATATGGGGCTTAATGAAGAGATAATCATCTGGATATCCAGATGATTATCTTTTTTTTATTTAAAATTCTTGCATACTTATTTGATTTCTTGTATAATTACAAATGTCAGTTATTAGCTAGATATTAAGTTTAATAAAATAATAATATGATTAAACTAGAATATGATTCATTGATTAAGAGAGGATGTGAAATAATTGTTAGGTTTTATGGATGTAGAATCTTGGCAACATATACAAGAAATAAGAGAGGCATTAGTTGAAGCACTACCATTCTTATTAAAAGGTTCAATTATGACTATTAAGATAACGACTATTGCAGTCATAATGGGGATTATTTTAGGAGTTGTTTTAGGGTTAGCTAGAGTATCTAAAAATAAAATTGCAAATTGGATTTCTAAAGGGTATATAGAAGTATTTAGAGGAACTCCTCTTTTGGTTCAGCTTTTCATACTTTATTATGGACTTCCTTCTTTAGGGATTAATTTACCACCTTATATTGCTGCAGTGTTAGGTTTAGGACTGAACAGTGGTGCATACGTAGGTGAAATCGTTAGAGGTGGTATTGAAGCTATTAATGTAGGTCAAATGGAAGCGGCTAGATCTGTAGGGATGTCTTATGGACAATCTATGCGTTATATTATTTTACCTCAAGCCTTTAAACAGATTATTCCAGCTTTAGGTAATGAGTTTATTGCCTTATTAAAAGATTCATCTTTAGTTTCAGTAATTGCCGTTAAGGATTTAACACGTCAAGGAAGGTTAATTATTAGTAGAACTTATCAATCATTCTTAATCTTTTTGACAGTAGCTGTTTTTTATTTTGTCATGGTTTTTGTTATGACTCGTCTTGTAAACTATGCAGAAAGGAAGTTGAAAGTCAGTGATTAAGGTTGAAGGATTATATAAAAATTTTGGTGATTTAGAAGTATTAAAGGATATTAATAATATAGTAGAATCCGGAGAAGTAGTGGGGGTAATTGGACCTAGTGGTTCTGGGAAGAGTACTATGTTACGTTGTATAAATAGATTAGAAGAGATAACCGCTGGTCAAGTTTATATTGATGATATTCCGATTAATGATCCTCAAACTGATATTAATCAGATTAGACAGAAAGTTGGAATGGTATTTCAACAATTCAATCTTTTTCCACATAAGACTGCATTAGAAAATATAACGTTAGCACCGATCAAAGTAAAGAATATGAGTAAAAGTGAAGCTGAAAAGGTTGCTTATGATTTGTTGGATAAAGTAGGCTTAAGAGATAAAGCTAATTCATATCCAAACCAACTTTCTGGTGGACAAAAACAAAGGATTGCCATTGCTAGAGCTTTAGCCATGCAGCCTAAAGTAATGCTATTTGATGAACCTACTTCAGCCCTGGATCCAGAAATGGTAGGGGAAGTATTAGAGGTAATGGGAGCTTTAGCCGAAGAAGGAATGACCATGGTGGTCGTTACTCATGAAATGGGGTTTGCTAGAGAAGTAGGAGATCGGGTTATATTTATGGATGAAGGAAGAATAGTTGAGGATGCACCTCCAGAAAAGTTATTTGATTCTCCTAATGAGGAAAGGACTAAAGAATTTTTAAGTAAAGTTCTTTAAAAAGGATTGACAAGGATTACTAATTATGATATATTATTATTTGGATATGTTATTATGTATAGGTTATAAAAGAATAATAACCTATAGAATCATTTTTTAAGGAGGAATTTATTGTGGCATTAACAGGAACAGTAAAGTGGTTTGACGCGAAGAAAGGTTATGGTTTTATTGAAAGAGAAGAAGGTGACGATGTATTTGTACACTTCTCTGCAATTGAAGATGAAGGATTTAAGACTCTTGAAGACGATCAAGAAGTTGAATTCGAAATTGTAGAAAGTGACAGAGGTCCTCAAGCTGATAATGTTGTTAAATTATAATAAAGTAAATTTGATATAGATTTATTTTATACCTATTAACAACTAGAGTGAATATAAAAGCCTTAGTGTAGATATCTACACTAAGGCTTTTTTAGATTTTATAAAAAAATGTACATAATTTTAAATTATCAATGAGATTATTTTAGTCAACATATTTCTGGAGCGACTCTTAAAAACAGTTTGGAACCATGGAGGGTGGAAAACTGTTTTTTGACAATGAACGGAGCAGGACGCGGAGTGAATGACAAGCGGAAGATATGTGTTGACTTTAATCATATTAACTTTAATATTTAAGGTATCTTAACCTTAATATTTGGTTAAAATAAAATTAAGAATATTTTGGCAGGAGTTTTTATAGTTAATATCGAATATTATATTATAAGACAATAAGGAAGAGAGGAGCTGGTCAGGAGTGAAATTTATACTTAGAGGTAAGAATATTGATATTACTAATGCTTTAAGGAATTATGTCGAAGAGAAGGTTGGAAAGATTGAAAAATATTTCGACGGAGAACCTCCTATAGAAGCTCATATATCATTAGAAGTGGAAAAAGAGAGACATATTGTAGAGGTAACAACTTATATCGATGGTCTAACTTTAAGAGGTGAAGAAGTAACCGGTGATATGTATGCTTCT
This sequence comes from Selenihalanaerobacter shriftii, assembly GCF_900167185.1. Lineage (NCBI taxonomy): Bacteria > Bacillati > Bacillota > Clostridia > Halanaerobiales > Halobacteroidaceae > Selenihalanaerobacter > Selenihalanaerobacter shriftii. Next base: position 129,210 of record NZ_FUWM01000006.1, on the reverse strand, counting down.
ATTGATGGAGTTATAGAAAAACTAGAAAGACAAATTCGTAAATATAAAACTAAGATAAATCATAAGATTAGAGAAGAAAGAAGAGAATTAAAAGAAAATCTGGCTGATAATAATTATATTTTAAGAGAAGAAGATGATGATGAAAAATTTGAAGAACCTCAGATTGTTAAGACTAAAAAGTTTGCAATGAAACCGATGCAATCAGAGGAAGCAGTTATGCAAATGGATTTATTAGATCATGATTTCTTTGTCTTCTTTAATGCAGATACTGAAGAGGTTAATGTAGTATATAAACGTAACGTAGGAGATTATGGTTTAATTGAACCTACATTTTAAATATTAAAGATTTTGGGCTAGCTTAGGTTATCACCTAGCTAGCCTTTTATAATGTCTAAAATTTGCCCTGAACTTAATTGAATGATATAATTTTATAAGAGATTGATAGAAAAAATATGGGAAAATAGGAAAGGTGATTAATTAATGCTTGGCTTTCTTAAAGAATGGTTATTTAAAGATCCAAATGAAAAGGAATTAGAGCGAATTCAGCCAATTGTAGATGAAATTAATAACTTAGAACCTACAGTTCAAAAATTATCTGATACTCAATTACAAGCTAAAACAGATGAATTTAAAGAAAGATTAAATAATGGTGAGTCTTTAGATGATTTATTACCAGAAGCTTTTGCGGTAGTTAGAGAAGCATCACAGCGGGCTACTAAAGAAGGTTTCCGCCATTATGATGTACAGTTGATTGGTGGAATTGCATTACATGAAGGTAAGATAGCTGAAATGAAAACTGGAGAAGGTAAGACATTGGCGGCTACTTTACCAGCTTATTTAAATGCTCTAACTGGCAAAGGCGTACACATTGTAACAGTTAATGATTATTTGGCAGAAAGAGATAGTAAATGGATGGGTAGGATATATGAATTCTTAGGTTTAGAAGTAGGTGTTATCTTAGAAGATATGGAGATAGAAGCAAGAAAAGAAGCATATCAAGCAGATATCACTTATGGTACTAATAATCAATTTGGTTTTGATTATTTGCGAGACAATATGGCAATAGATAAAGATGATTTAGTGCAAGGTGGATTGAATTTTGCTATTTTAGATGAAGTAGATAGCATATTAATAGATGAAGCTAGAACACCGTTAATTATTTCTGGTCCGGCTGAACAATCTCCAGCCCTCTATTATAAATTTGCTAAGATAGTACCTAGATTAAAAGAAGATGAAGATTATGAGGTTGATGAAAAGGCTAATAATGTAACTTTAACGGAAGAAGGAATTGCTCGAGTTGAAGATATGCTAGGTGTAGATAACTTATATGAAGATGAGAATTTGAGTTTAAATCATCATTTAAAGCAAGCATTACATGCTCATGCATTAATGAAACGAGATCATGATTATATTGTTAAGAATGGAGAAGTTCATATAGTTGATGAGTTTACTGGTCGTTTGATGTCAGGTCGTAGATATGGGGAAGGATTACATCAGGCTATTGAAGCAAAAGAGGGAGTAAAGATTCAAAATGAAACACAAACTTTAGCCAGTGTTACTTTCCAAAATTATTTCAGAATCTATAATAAATTATCAGGTATGACAGGTACAGCTGAAACTGAGGCTGAAGAGTTTGATGAGATTTATAATTTAGAAGTAGTCGTTATCCCGACTAACGAACCAATGATTAGGGAAGATCATGATGATTTAATTTATAAGACAGAAAATGGGAAGTTTAAAGCAGTAATTAGGGATATTGTAAATAGACATAAAAAAGGACAACCAATTTTAGTAGGAACAAGATCTATTGAAAAATCAGAAGAACTCAGTAGAAGATTAAAGAAAAAGAATATTCCTCATAAAGTCTTAAATGCTAAATATCATGAGAAAGAAGCGGAGATTATTAAAAATGCTGGACAACAAGGATCAGTAACTATAGCTACTAATATGGCAGGTCGAGGAACTGATATTGTTTTAGGTGATGGTATTAAAGATAAAGGTGGACTTTATGTTACAGGTACTGAACGACATGAAAGCAGACGGATTGATAACCAGTTACGAGGTCGTTCTGGAAGACAAGGAGATCCTGGAGCTTCTCAATTCTATGTCTCTTTAGAAGATGATTTAATGCGGCTTTTTGGTTCTGATAAGATTGGTAGTATTATGGATACTTTAGGCTTTGATGAAGACCAGCCGATTGAACATCCATTAATTAGTAGAGCTTTGGAGAATGCACAAAAGAAAGTAGAATCGCGTAACTTTGATATTAGAAAACAGGTTTTAGAATATGATAACGTAATGAATCAACAACGAAAGATTATATATGAACAGCGAGAACAGATTTTATATGGTGAAGATTTAAAAGAAAGTATTTTAGGCATGATTACAAAGTTAGTAGATGAAATGTTAGAGGTATATGCAAACCAAGATATTCATCCAGAGGAATGGGATTTAGAAGGTTTAATTAATTACGGTCGTACCTTATTTTTAAATGAAGATGACTTGACTGTAGAAGAGGTTGAAGGCTTCGGTCAAGGTGCATTAAAGAATAAATTATTAACTATAGCTAAGGAAAATTATGAATCTCGAGAAGAAGAAGTAGGAACAGAGATCATGCGTGAGATAGAAACTATAGTTATGTTAAAGGTAGTAGATCAAAAATGGATGGACCATTTGCATGCTATGGATGATTTAAGACAAGGTATCGGTTTGCGAGCTTATGGACAACGAGATCCATTAGTAGAGTATAAGCAAGAAGCATATCAGATGTTCCAAAATATGGTGGCTAATATCAGAGAAGATATAGTTAAGTATATCCTTAGAATTGAATTAGTCTCTGGAGAAATAGCTCCTAGACAAAGACCTACTGAAGTTGGGCGAGGTGAAGTACCTACAGCTTATGATTCTGTTCGAGAACAGAAAGAAGAAAAACTTAGTCAGGCTCAACATCAGTCAGAAGATGAAGAAATTAAGCGACAACCTATTGTTAAGGAAGAAGAACCAGGTAGAAATGATCCTTGTCCTTGTGGTAGTGGTGAAAAATATAAAAGATGTTGTGGTCGTTAAAAGTTAAAATTCAAGGAGGATTTTTACTCTATGTTAGTGGATGAAAAAGATATATTAGAAGAATTAAAAGATGAGTTAGAAGAACTGAGGGTCTCTCTTTGACTATGATAATTTGATAGATAAGCATGAAGAGTTAAAGACTAAGATGTCTAAATCAGACTTTTGGGATGATAGCTCTAAAGCACAGAAGATAGCTAAAAAAGCTAGTGGTATTAAGGATAAGATTAATAATTTTGATAACTTAAAAGAAAATCTAGAAGAGTTGGAAGTCTTAATTGAATTAGCAAGAGAAGAAGATGAAGATTCACTAGTTCCAGAAGTTAAAGAAGGAATAAAAGCATTAGAAGAAGCAGTTGAAAAATTAGAATTAAAAGTCTTACTCAAAGGGGAATATGATAAGAATAATGCTCTTCTATCGATTAATCCAGGAGCTGGAGGAACGGAATCTCAAGATTGGGCTGAAATGTTATTACGAATGTATAAGCGATGGGCTGAACAGAATGATTATGAAGTAGAGACTTTAGAATTTATAGTTGGAGAAGAGGCTGGAATTAAAAGTGTTACTCTACAGATTAATGGACCTTATGCTTATGGATATCTTAAATCAGAAAAAGGAGTCCACCGTTTAGTACGAATCTCTCCTTTTGATTCTTCTGGACGTCGTCATACATCGTTTGCTTCAGTTGATGTTATGCCTGATATTGAAGAGGATATGGATATTGACATCGATAAGAACGATTTAAAGATTGAGACCTACCGTGCTAGTGGTGCTGGAGGACAGCATGTAAATACTACTGACTCTGCAGTTAGAATTACTCATTTGCCTACAAGCATAGTAGTTCAATGTCAAACTCAACGGTCTCAACATAAGAACCGTCAAAGAGCTATGCGGATTCTCAAGGCTAAATTGTTTGACTATATGAAAGAAAAACAAGCTGAAAAGTTATCTGAAATTAGAGGTGAAAAGAAAGAGATTGGTTGGGGAAGTCAGATTCGCTCTTATATCTTCCACCCATATCAGTTAATTAAAGACCATAGAACTAATCTAGAAGTTACTAAAACCCAAGCGGTAATGGATGGACATCTAGATCCGTTAATTGAAGAATATTTAAAAGAAGAACAGAAGTGAGGTTAAGATTATGAAGAGGTTAACCATAGTTATTTTATTAGTTTTAGTAATTAGTCAATTATTCTTACCTGGTTATTTTTCAAATAAATTAGAGACTGGTTTAGAAGATCAATTTAAAGTTAATGAATATTTAGAGGCTGAAGTTAATACTTTTCCGGCATTATTAATGTTAACAGGCAAGTTTCAATCAGTCGATTTAAAGGGAGAAGATTTAACTATAGATGGTTTAAAAGTAGCTAAACTACAGGCTAAATTTACAGATGTTAAATTAAAACCTATAGGTCAAAAAGATAGCAAGTGGCAGTTAGTTGCCGGTAAGAATCAAGTATTGAGATTAACATTAAAAGAGGAAGATTTACAAAAATATTTAGCTGATCGATTAGATGTAATTAAAGATTTGAATCTGGTTTTAAGTCCTGAGCAGACAATAGTTACTGGTAAATATAACTTCTTTGGTAATGAGATACCGCTTAAATTGGCTGGGAATTTTCAATTAAAAGATGATAAAGAGAAGTTAACATTTATTCCAAATGGTTTGCAGGTAGGGGAATTGATGGTTCCTAAAGAGATCAATCGGCAATTAATGCAGAATATTAATTTCTCTTTAGATTTAACTAAATTACCGATTCCATTACAAGTAAATGAAATTAAAGTTGATAAGGATAAATTGTTGATTTTAGGTGGAGTAGACAAGAAGTAATTGAATTCTGGAGGGGCGAAAAATGTATAAAAAAGCACTACTTCTCTTAATGATATTAGCGATTTTAACTGCTGGTTTTATTGGTTATCAGCGCTATCAAGTTGAGAAAGATAATCAAACTGTAGAGTTAGTTTTAGATCTTAATCAGTTGCAAAAACTTAAGTTACCTAATCAGATTAATCTACCTATGCTTTTAGATGAGTATAGAAAATTAGGGGGGACGTCTCTAGCTCTTTCTGAGGCTAATTTAGAAGAGCTAATTACAATAGGAGAAGTAGATTTAGTTACAGATACGGAGCTTAAATTAATAGAAAGAATCTTAGGTCATAAGACAGAAATGACAACTCGCCTCTCTACAGAAACTTCCAAAGAAAATTTAGTATATATTATTTATGAAACTTCTAGTATGAGAAAGAAGATTTTGGATAAATTAGATGCTTATTTAGGTAAGAGCAAGGTAGTAGGAATAGATAGAGAAAATAAGATAATAGCTATTCAGACTACTGAAAAAGAATTATTCTCTTTACCTATGGGATTGCAAGATGAAGAATTAAGATTAATAATTGATTCTGGGTTTAAAGTAGTGCCTAGATTTAGTAATAAATTAGTCAATAATTCTAAGATAGTTAAAAGTAAATTCGATGAATTATCAAAATTACCACCTTCATCCTTATCACAAGTGATCTTTACCGGAGATGAAGTATTGGGTTATCCTAATTATCTATCAGAGACTAAGTCATTATTAATAGATAAGGGATTAAAATTAGGGATAATTGAACCATTTATTGCTTTTCAAAAAGGAGTTAATAAATTAGCAGTTTGGCCGCAAATATCAAGCATAAGAGTGCATAGTGCCCAACAAGGAGAATTTGAGAAATTATCAGTAACCAAAATGGTGAATCGCTATGTAAGAGCTGTTAAAGAAAGAGGAGTTAGGACTTTATATTTAAAGCCTATTTTGAAAGATAGAAATGGACAGACTGCTTATCAATTAACTGATAAATTAATTAATTCTTTAGTAGCTAAATTAGAAACTGAAGGCTATAATTTAGGGGCAGCTGAACCTATATCTAAATTTAGTAGCAGTAAAATTGCTTTAATAATAATTAATTTAGGTGTATTAGCAGCTTTATTCTATTTATTAGAATATTTATTTATATCGGAATATCCTTTAGACTTTTCTAATGGTCTTAAGTTTATTCTCTTTTTAATTACAGCTTTTATTTCAATATTTATGATATTCAAAGGATACCTTCTTTTAAATAGAGAAGTGGTTGCTTTATTAACAGCTATTCTTTTTCCGACTTTAGCCATTTCTACTCTACTGGATAATATTTTTAGAGAGAATCATGGAGATAGAGATTTAGGTATAAAGAATGTAATAATTCTCTTTGGCAAAATTAGTTTAATTACAATTGGTGGAGGGGTTTTATTAACTGGCGCTTTAGGTGATTGGCGATATATGTTAAAAGTTAGACAGTTTAGAGGGGTTAAGCTAGCCTTTGTAGGACCACTTATATTATTTGGTCTCTATTATCTCCATTATAAGTTTTGGATTAATAGAGGAAAAATCACTATTAAAAGAGTTATTAGGAAAGTAAATAATTGGTTAGATAGACCTTTTAAGTTAAAAGATCTTTTGCTTTTAATCTTTTTAGCAGTTATGGGTATAATATATATTGGAAGGACAGGGAATAACCCATTAATTCCAGTGCCTAATTTTGAAATTATCATTCGCCATGGGTTAGAAAGAATATTCTCAGTTAGACCAAGGTTTAAATCATTCTTAATTGGACATCCGTTAATGATTTTAGGGATTTGGTTAATTATAAATCAATATAAGAAATGGGGAGTGCCTCTTATTTTTGGTGGATTGATAGGTCAAATCACCATGATTAATACTCTTTCTCATATACACACACCATTAATAATTAGTAGTCTGCGTGTTGGATTAGGAATTCTTTTAGGTACAGTTATAGGCCTATTATTAATTAGTATAGTAGCATTATTAATTAAACCATGGCAGAGATTAAGAGAGGGGTTAACTTAATGAAGCAAATAGCCATTGTAGGATATTATGGCTTTGATAATGCAGGAGATGAAGCAATCTTAGCATCTATAATCTCTTCCTTAAGAGAGCGAGATTCTGAACTGCAGGTTACTGTGCTTTCAGCTAATCCAGCCAAGACGGCTCAGACCTACAATGTGAAAGCGGTTAATCGTTTTAGCTTTTCTGATATTATAAATATATTTAAAGAAGTAGACCTCTTTATAATTGGTGGAGGTAGTCTATTACAAGATATTACTAGTCAAAAGAGTATATTATATTATCTTGGACTAATATATATAGCTAAACGGATAGGATTACCAGTCTTTTTTTATGGTCAAGGAGTCGGGCCGGTTACTAGACGGTTAAGTAAAGGATTAATGCCTAGAGTCCTTAATCAAGTAGAGAGAATAACTGTACGGGATGAAGATTCAAAAGAATTACTATTAGATTTAGGAGTTAAGAAACAGGTTCAAGTAACTGCAGATCCGGTTTTTGATTTGAGATTACCTGATGAAAAAGAAATAGAAGAGATCATACATAAAGAAGGTATGGATTTATCAGGAGAGGTAATAGGGGTATCAGTGCGTTATTGGCAAGAAAATAGTAATTATCTAGATAAGTTAGCTCAGGTATTAAATAAAGTCCAAGAGGAATTAAATGTTAATATCTGTTTCCTTCCCTTACATTATCCAGTTGATAAGCGAGCCAGTCAAGAATTAGCAGAGAAGATGGGAGTTGAGGTTCAGATTTTAGAAGGAAATTATCATCCTCAACAGATAGCAGGTTTATTTAGTAAGATAGATTTATTAGTAGGGGTTAGATTACATTCTTTAATCTTTGCTGCCATTAATCAGTTACCTATGGTTGGTATATCTTATGACCCTAAAGTAGATAGTTTTTTAGAACGGCTAGATTTAAAACCTGCTGGATATGTAGATGAGTTAAATATAGATAGATTATATAATCAGATTCTAAAGTCGTGGGAACAGAAAGAAGAATTACAACATGAATTAGCAAAGAAAGTAGTTAAATTAAAAGAATTAGCTAGGGAGAATGTAGAATTAGCTTTTCATTTATTATAATATAGGAGTGGTTAGGTGGCAAAGATTAAGATTTTAGATATCTTAATTAATAAAGTAGATATGGTGGCTGCAATTGAGGAAGTAGAGAATTTAATTCAATCAGACTCTTCTCAGCATTTAGTAGTTACACCTAACTCAGAGATGGTAGTTATGGCTCAAGAGGATAAAGTATTAAAAAGAATTATCAATGAGGCTGATCTGGTAGTGCCTGATGGTGTTGGTTTAGTTTTGGCTTCTAAGTTAATGGGAGAACCACTTATAGAGCGAGTAACCGGCATTGATTTAATGGTGGGTTTATTAGAATTAGCAGCTAAGAGAGGATATGGAGTCTATTTCTTAGGAGCAAAGCCAGGAATAATTCCTCAAGTTAAAAAGAGGATTTTGGCGAAGTATCCAGAATTAAAGATAATTGGAACACATCATGGCTATTTAGATGATAAGAGTGAGAAGCAAGTAATCGAGGAGATTAATTATTTGAATCCTGAACTTCTTTTTGTAGGAATGGGAGTTCCACTTCAAGAAAAATGGCTTGATAAGAATCTAGATAGACTTAAAGTACCTATTAGTATCGGAGTTGGTGGTAGTTTTGATGTTTTAGCTGGTGAAAAGAAGAGAGCTCCAATTTGGATTCAAAAATTAAATTTAGAGTGGTTATATCGTCTTATTCAAGAACCACAGAGAATTTATAGGATCTTAGCTTTGCCTAAATTCGTCTATCTAGTGATAACTAGAGAAGTTTTAGGTTAGAATATTAGAGATTACTGTGAGGGTGTTAAGATGAAGAAAGAGACATTATACGATTATATAGGAATTACTATCGGAAGTATATTGACAGCAATGGGGCTAGTAATGTTTTTAGTACCCAATAAGATTGCTGCTGGAGGAGTCAGTGGGATAGCGACTGTACTCCATTATCTCTTTGATTCACCTGTAGGAATGACTATGTTAGCCATTAATGTTCCTTTATTTATAACTGGAGTAAAAATTTTAGGGGTTACACTTGGAGTAAGAACCCTTTATGGTATTTTAACATTATCATTGGCTACTGATTATTTAACTCCTTTTTTACCGTCGTTAACTAGTGACCCATTATTGGCGGCTATCTATGGTGGAGCCTTATCTGGGGCAGGTTTAGGAATAGTATTTAAATTTAAAGGTACTACAGGCGGGACAGATTTAGTAGCTAGATTAATTAACCATTTCTTTGGTTTTAGTGTTGGTAGAGGGCTATTAATGATTGATTTTTTAGTGATTACCTTTGCTGCTATTGTCTTCAATGCTGAATTAGCTTTATATGCTTTAATAGCGCTTTTGATAACTAGCAAGACTATAGATCTAATTCAAGAAGGGTTTAGTATTTCTAAAGGTACTTTTATTATTTCAGATGAAGGTGAAAGAATTAGAGAGGAGATTATGCAGAGGTTAGAGAGAGGAGTAACAGTTTTAAAAGGAAAAGGTGGCTTTACAGAAGCTGATAAAGAAGTGTTATTATGTGTTATTAGTCGATCAGAGGTTGCTAGGTTAAAAAGTTTAGTCAATGATATAGATCAAGATGCTTTTGTGATTATTACTGATGTTCACGAAGTATTAGGTGAAGGGTTTAATGAAAATCTGGTTAAGTCTTAAATTTATAAAGGAGGTTTAAATAGAAGATGACAGATGTTAAGGAATTAGAGAAGAAAGCTAAAGAGATTAGACGTAGTATTTTAGAAATGGTAGCAAAAGCAGGTTCTGGTCATCCTGGTGGCTCTTTATCAGCTACTGATATAGTAACTACTTTATATTTTAATGAGATGAATCTAGACCCTAAAAATCCAGGTTGGGAGGACAGAGATAGATTTGTGCTTTCTAAAGGTCATGCTGCTCCTGTGCTGTATGCAGCTTTAGCAGAGAAAGAATACTTTCCTAAGGATGAATTACAGACTTTAAGAAGATTAGATAGTCATTTACAAGGTCATCCTGATATGAAGAAAACTTCAGGAGTAGATATGACTACTGGTTCTTTAGGACAAGGTATTTCTGCCGCTGTAGGTATGGCATTAGCAGGTAAGTTAGATCAAAAGGATTATCGAGTCTTTACTATGTTAGGTGATGGTGAGATCGAAGAAGGACAAGTTTGGGAAGCAGCTATGTCGGCAGTTCACTATAACTTGGACAACCTAATCGGGTTTGTAGATTACAATCAAGTACAGTTAGTAGGTAAAACAAAAGATGTAATGGATGTTCATCCAGTAGTTGAAAAGTTTGAAGCCTTTGGTTGGTACGTAATAGAGATTGATGGACATAATATTTCAGAAATCTTAGATGCGTTAGAAGAAGCTAATAAAGTAGAAGGTCAACCAATAATGATTGTTGCTAATACTGTTAAAGGAAAAGGAGTTTCCTTTATGGAGGGTACAGCAGCTTGGCACGGGAAGGCACCTGATGCAGAGCAGCTAAAAGAAGCGTTAGGAGAGCTTGCGTAAAAAGTTATCAGTGTCAGGAATACAGTGTCAGAGAAAGAGACTAATACAGATAGCTGACACAGACACTGGCAACTGAAAATTGAAAACTGATTAAGGAGGAATTACATAAATGTCTGAAAAGATTGCAACTAGAGATGCTTATGGAGAGGCATTATTAGAGTTAGGAAAAGAGAATGAGAATATTGTGGTATTCGATGCTGATGTAGGCTCATCAACAAGAGTAAAAAATTTCGCAGCAGAATTTCCAGAACGTTTCTTCCAGATGGGAATTGCTGAACAGAATATGGTAGGAACTGCTGCAGGAATGGCTACTGCTGGTAAAGTTCCATTTGTCAGTACTTTTGCAGTATTCGGAAGTTCACGAGTAGCGGATCAGATCAGAAATTCTATTGCTTATCCAAATTTAAATGTTAAGATTGCTGTTACTCATGCTGGGATTACTGTTGGTGAAGATGGGGCTACTCATCAAGCTATTGAAGATATTGGAATTATGCGTTCTATTCCAAATATGACAGTTATTGTTCCCGGGGATGCTGTAGAGGCTAAAGCAGTAGTGGAAGCAGCTGTAGATTATGACGGGCCAGTTTATATGCGGTTTACCCGTGGCGGAGTTCCAGTGGTCTTTGATGAAGAAGATTATGAATTCAAATGGGGTAAAGTAATGCCGATTAAAGAAGGTAGCGATTTAACAATCTTTGCTACTGGAGTTATGGTTGGTGAAGCTTTAGATGCAGCAAATCGCCTGGCAGAAGAAGGTATAGATGTTGAAGTAGTTAATGTACATACTATTAAACCGATTGATGTTGAAGGAGTAGTTGCTTCTGCTAAAAAGACTGGAGCAGTAGTGACTGCCGAAGAGCATAATATCTATGGTGGTTTAGGTAGTGCTGTTGCTGAAGCATTAGGTGAAAATTATCCTGTACCTATGAAGCGAGTAGGAATTAAAGATACCTTCGGACGTTCTGGAGGTCCAGAAGAGTTAATGGATTACTTTGAAATTAGTGCAAAGCATATAATCAGTGCTGTAAAAGAAGTACTAGATAAAAAATAAGGTAAAGAAGCCGTGGCTATAAGTCGCGGCTTTTTTTAATATCTAAGAAATTAAACTTTATTTAAAATTGTGTATAAACCCACTAATTTCTTACATATACATAATTATATAAATCATCCTAATATTTTTTGATAAATTTTTTTTTAAAGACAGGAAATAAGGGTATTACCTAGAAATGATTAATAGAGAAGATAAGATTATTCTAAATAGATTAAAGTATGTATAGAAAGGTAGTGGAAAAAGCATGTTCAAAAGAAAGAGAAGTATAGTTGGTATTTTGTTAATTATTGCGTTAATTTTGGGAGCAGGTACATTAGGTTTCTTCATTAGAGATGTACAGGCTAACAATTATTCATTATCTAGGAAAGTGCCTCAAAAGTTTGGAACTTTTAAAAATGTATTAAGTATTGTAGAACAATACTATGTTAAGGAAGTGGATATAAATAAACTTTTAACTGGTGCCATTGAAGGGATGTTGGATTCTTTAGATGATCCTTATACTACATATCTCTCAGAAGAGGATTATAAAGGGATGAAAGAAGACTTCAAAGGTGAATTTGGTGGTATTGGTATTATAATAACTATGTTAGATGATAAATTAACCATTGTTTCTCCAATTGAAGGTACTCCTGGTTCGAAAGCCAATTTACAAGCTAAAGATATCATTATTAAGATTGATGATCATTCAACAGAAAAGATGTCTATTAATAAAGCAGTAAGTTTAATGAAAGGGAAACCAGGAACAAAAGTAGAGTTAACAATTAAACGTAATTTAAACGAAGAAGGATCTGATAAGACAGATTCATCGGCTAAAAATGAAGAAAAGTCTAACTATAAAAAAATCAAAGTGAATATTACTAGGGCTATGATAGATGTTCCATATGTTAAATCAGAAGTAAAAGCAGATAATATTGGCTACATTAGAGTTACACAATTTGCTAAGGATGTAGGAAAAGACGTACAAAAGGAGTTAGAAAAATTACAGAAGAAGAATGTGAAAGGGATTATCTTGGATTTAAGAAATAATCCAGGAGGTATCTTAGATGAAGCAGTAGATTTAACAAGTAACTTTATACCTAATGGTCCAATAGTTCATGTTAAGCAACGAAATGGAGAGAAGGAAACATTATTAGCTTCTACAGAAATCAAGCCGGTTGATTATCCATTAGTAGTATTAATTAATAAAGGGAGTGCAAGTGCTTCTGAGATAGTTGCAGGAGCCATTCAGGATACTGAGACTGGAGTTCTAATTGGAAATACAACATTTGGGAAAGGGGTTGTGCAGACGGTTGTTTCTTTAGATGATGGATCAGCTTTAAAGTTAACTACTGCACGTTATTATACTCCAAATGAACGATATATTAATCATAAAGGAATTGACCCTGATATTAAGATTAAGTATGATTCAGAGACTGAACAAGATGAACAGTTACAGAAAGCTATTAAACATTTGAAGAAAAAGATTAAGAATAAAAAAGCAGAATTTAAATCAGCTAGTTAAATTTACAGATGAAGAAAGGGAATTGAATATGAAATTAACGACGCAAAAGAAGATAATACTTCTAATTATAGGAGTATTAATTATATCAGTTATTGCTGCATGTAGTAATCCAGACGTCTCTGAGAAAAAAGAAGAAAAAATTAAGGAATTAGATTATACAAAACTAAGCAAAGAGATCAAAGAGAGCATAAATAATTATTGGAATAGACAAGAGATTGATGTTAAATCAAAACTTATTGAAATTAATCAGGAAGAAAAGATAATAGATGGTAAGAAAATCATTTGGAAAAGCGAGAAGCTACAAGTGAATTTGCCTTTTCCTGCTAGACATAAGATAGAAATAGATAGATTAATTGAAGGTTTAACAAAAAGCATTGATAAACAGAAAATAGATTTCAACTTAAGAAATAGGCTAACGAAAAAGAATCAAGAAGAAGCATTAATAGAGATTACTTTTCGACCAGAGGAGGTAACTTCTGAAACTTTAGTTACTTATCGATTAAAATTAATTCAACCACAAATTAAAGCCAAGATGGCTTTTGTTATTGATGACTTAGGTTTTAATCGGGCTGGCACTGAAGAATTGTTAGAGATAGACAGACAAATAACGGTAGCAGTATTGCCTTTTCGACCATATTCTACTCAAGATGCAAAAGGATCTAAAGAAGCTGGTCATCAAGTTTTACTACATCTACCTATGGAGCCTGTTTCTGAGGTAGATCCTGGTGCTGGTGCTATTTATGTAGATATGTCTAGTACAGAGATTGCAGAGCAAATAAAGAAGGATATTGATAATTTAGGTGTAGATATAGCTGGTGTTAATAATCATATGGGATCAAAGGCTACAGCTAATGAGAAGGTGATGGAAGTAGTCTTAGATTACTTACGGAAGCAAGAACTCTTCTTTGTCGACAGTAGTACAGCTCCTAACTCAGTTGTGCCAGCTATGGCCCAGAGGGTTGATGAAGCTTATGCTGTTAATTATCTATTCATTGATAATGTTGACAATAAAGCAGAAGTTAAAAAGCAGATTAAAAAATTAGCTGAAGTAGCTTTAAAGAAAGGTGAACTAATAACAATTGGACATGTTCGACCTAATACTGCTTTAGCTATTCAAGAAATGATTCCTAAGTTAGAAGAGATGGGGATTCAGTTAGTATATGTTTCTGAATTAACTGAAGGAATTCAATAGGAGATTAAGGCTCAGTTATCTATAAGATAATTGAGCTTTTTTTCTTTTATTACAGAATGTTTCATGTAAAACATTTCCACAACCTTTACTTAACAAATGAATTCTGTTATAATAATAGTAACTATTACTAATAAGGTTGTGATAGATATGATAAAAGAAGAATTGAAAAGGATTATCAGCCAACAAAGAAAGTTATTACGAATGAATGTATCTGATAAAGGTAGTTTTTCACATGAAGATATCCTATCTTTAAGCCAAGAACTGGATAAGCTAATCTTAAAACATATGGAATTAGATAAAGAAGATAAATAACTAGCTTTTTTAATTTTATTTAATTATGTTATAATAGAAATGTTAGGAGGCGATAATGATGCCTGAATTTGAGTTAATTTCAGAATATAGTCCTTGTGGGGATCAACCAAAGGCTATTGAGCAGTTAACTGCTGGAGTAGAAGCAGGAATGAGGGATCAGACCCTTTTAGGTGTTACTGGCTCTGGTAAAACATTTACTATGGCTAATTTGATTGAAAGAGTACAGAAGCCGACTTTAGTAATTGCTCATAATAAGACTTTAGCTGCCCAACTTTGTAGTGAATTTAGAGATTTTTTTCCTAATAATGCTGTAGAATACTTTGTTAGTTATTATGATTATTATCAACCAGAGGCTTATGTACCTCAGACTGATACTTATATAGAGAAGGATGCGTCCATCAATGAAGAAGTAGATAAATTGAGACTAGCAGCTACTAGTAAACTTTTTGAAAGAGAAGATGTAATTATTGTAGCTAGTGTTTCATGTATTTATGGTTTAGGTTCACCGGCGGATTATTTAGATTTAACCTGTTCTTTAAAGAAAGGAGAAATTAAGGATAGACGTGATATTACTAGAGAATTAGTACACATTCAATATAAAAGAAATAACTTTGACTTAAATAGAGGTAGTTTTCGAGTCAGAGGTGATGTTATAGAAATTCACCCAGCATATGAAGAAAAAGTATATCGAGTAGAGTTATTTGGAGATGAAATAGATAGATTAAGAGAAGTAAACCCATTAACCGGAGAAATTAAAGAAGAATTAAAAGAGTTAACTATTTATCCGGCAAGTCACTTTGTTACTAAGGAGGAGAAACTACAAAGAGCTATTAAGAGTATTAGAGCTGAATTAGGAGAGCAATTAGAGAAGTTACGTAGTCAGGACAAGCTTTTAGAGGCTCAGAGAGTAGAACAGAGGACTAAATATGATTTAGAAATGTTAGAGGAGGTAGGATTCTGTCAAGGTATTGAAAATTATTCAAGACACTTGGCCAATAGATCACCAGGTTCTAGACCACAAACTTTAATTGATTACTTTCCTGATGATTTCTTACTTCTAATTGATGAATCTCATAAGACTATTCCACAAATCGGTGGAATGTATGCTGGAGATAGAGCTAGAAAGCAGAAGCTAGTAGAACATGGATTTAGACTCCCGTCTGCTTTGGATAATAGACCGTTAAACTTTTCTGAATTCGAAAAAACAATAGATCAAGCAGCCTATATCTCAGCTACTCCTGGACCTTATGAACATGAAAATAGCAAGCAAATAGTAGAACAGATTATTAGACCTACTGGTTTAATTGATCCACAGATAGAAGTAAGGCCAATTAAAGGACAGATTGATGATTTATTAGGAGAGATTCAAAAAGTAGTAGAAGATGATGAACGAGTCTTAATTACTACATTAACTAAAAGAATGTCTGAAGATTTAACTGAATATCTAGCTGAGGCTGGAATTAAGGTTAGATATCTTCATTCTGATATAGATACTATTGAACGGTTAGAGATTATTCGTGATTTAAGGAAAGGTGAATTTGATGTTTTAGTAGGAATTAACCTTTTAAGAGAAGGTTTGGATTTACCAGAAGTTTCACTGGTAGCTATTTTAGATGCAGATAAAGAAGGGTTCTTGCGTTCAACTCGTTCATTGGTGCAGACTATTGGACGAGCTGCTCGTAATGTCAATGGTAGGGTGATTATGTATGCAGATAAGATGACAGATTCAATGAAATCAGCTATTGATGAGACAGATCGAAGAAGACGAATTCAACAAGACTTTAATGAAAAGAACAATATTACACCACAGACTATAATCAAGCCGATTAGAGAGGTAATTCGACCGGTCGATATGGTAGCTGAAAATAATGATGTGGATTATGGTGTAGATTCGGATACCGAGAAAGAAGACTTGACAAAAGAAGAAATTGAACAACTATTAATAGAATTAGAAGAAGAGATGGAAGAGGCATCAGCTAATTTAGAATTTGAATTAGCAGCTCAAATTAGAGATGAGATTGAGGAACTAGAACAAGAGCTTTCAAATTGAAAGCATAAATAAAATAATATCGGAGGTAATTAGTGATGGCTAAGGATAAGATTATAGTTAAAGGAGCACAAGAGCATAATTTAAAGAATATAGATGTAGAAATTCCCCGAGATGAGTTGATCGTAATTACTGGATTAAGTGGTTCTGGTAAATCTTCTCTGGCTTTTGACACTATTTATGCTGAAGGGCAGCGGAGATATGTAGAATCATTATCTGCTTATGCCCGACAATTTTTAGGTCAGATGGAGAAGCCAAAGGTAGAGTATATTGAAGGCCTATCTCCTTCAATTTCAATTGATCAAAAGACTACTAGTCAAAACCCTCGTTCTACAGTAGGGACTGTCACGGAGATATATGATTATTTACGATTATTATATGCTAGAGTTGGGACCCCTCATTGTCCAGAATGTGGAGATCAGATATCTTCGCAGACGATTGATGAAATTGTAGAACAAGTATCAGATTTCGAAGAAAGAACTAAGTTGCAGATTCTAGCTCCAGTAGTTAAAGATCGTAAAGGTGAACACCAAGATGTTCTCAAAAATATTCAACGTGAAGGTTACGTACGGGTTAAGATTGATGGGGAAGTAAGAGATGTTGCTGAAGAGATTAATTTAGATAAGAATAAACGTCATCGAATTGAAGTAGTTATTGATCGTTTAATTATTAAAGATGGAATTAAAGAAAGATTGGCGGATTCATTAGAGACTGCTTTAGAATTAGGGGAAGGATTAGTAATTGTAGATATTATAGATGAAGTAGAACATCTTTTTAGTGTGCATTTTGCTTGTCCTGATTGTGGTATTAATTTAGAAGAATTAACTCCACGAATGTTTTCTTTTAATAGTCCTTATGGTGCTTGTTCAACCTGTGATGGTTTAGGTTCAAAACGGGAATTTGATCCTGATTTAATCTTAGAACATGACAAATCGATTAATGATGGGGCTATTCTGCCTTGGCGTAGATCTAGAAGTCGTTACTACCCACAATTATTAACAGCATTAGCTAAACATTTTAATTTCAGTTTGGATACGCCATTAAGAGGGTTAGATGATGAAATTATTGATATTATCTTATATGGTTCTTCAGAGGAATTAAAGTTTAAGTATACTAATCGTTATAATCGAACTAGGATGCATGAAACGAAGTTTAAAGGGGTTATTGGGTATTTAAGAAGAAAAACTAGAGAAACAAAGTCTGATAAATCTAGAAAACGATTAGAAAAATATATGAGCATTGGTAACTGTCCGGACTGTGAAGGTGGTAGGTTAAGACCAGAAAGCCTAGCGGTTACAGTTGGTGGACGTTCAATTAAAGAAGTAACAGATATACCTATTGAAGACACACTTGCCTTCTTTAATAATATAGAATTAGATGAACGTGAGGAAATAATAGGAGGTCAAATTTTAAAAGAAATTAGAGAACGATTAACTTTCTTAAATAATGTAGGACTTGATTATTTAACTTTAAGCCGTTCAGCTGGTACATTATCCGGAGGGGAAGCACAGAGAATTAGACTAGCTACTCAAATAGGTTCAAGTCTAGTAGGAGTACTTTATATTCTTGATGAACCTAGTATTGGCTTGCATCAAAGAGATAATGAACGACTGATTAGGACATTAAAGGATTTAAGAGATGTCGGGAATACAGTTATTGTAGTAGAACATGATGAAGAGACTATTCGATCAGCTGATCATGTTATAGATATAGGTCCAGGGGCTGGTAGGCATGGGGGACGAATAGTAGCCCAAGGTAAGACTGAGGATATGATAAAAGCAGAAGAATCACTGACTGGAAAGTATCTTGCTGGTGAAAAAGAAATTCCTATACCAGAAGAAAGGTATCGATCTAATGGTAAATACTTAGAGATAAAAGGAGCTAGTCAACATAATTTAAAAGATATAGATGTTGAAATCCCATTAGGGGTTTTCACTTGTATAACTGGAGTTTCTGGGTCAGGAAAGAGTACCTTAATTAATCAAACTTTAAATAAAAAATTAATGCAGGAGATCTATCAATCTAAAGATAAACCAGGGCAATATGATGAAATATTAGGTATAGAAGAGATAGATAAAGTGATTAATATTGATCAATCACCTATTGGTAGGACTCCTCGGTCAAATCCAGCTACGTATACGAAAGTATTTAATTATATTAGAGAAATATTTGCTAAAACACCAGAAGCAAAACGTCGTGGTTATAAGAAAGGACGTTTTAGCTTTAATGTAAAAGGTGGCCGCTGTGAGGCCTGTAGTGGTGATGGGATTATCAAGATTGAGATGCATTTCTTAGCAGATGTCTATGTGCCGTGTGAAGTCTGTGAAGGGGAACGATATAACAATGAAACTTTAGAGATTAAATATAAAGGTAAGACGGTAGCTGATGTATTAGATATGATAGTAGAAGAAGCATTGGAATTCTTTGAGCATATTCCTAAGATCAAACGGAGACTACAGACTTTATATGATGTTGGCCTAGGTTATATGAAATTAGGTCAACCGGCTACAACTCTTTCTGGAGGAGAAGCTCAACGAGTCAAATTAGCTACTGAATTGAGTAAGAGAAGCACTGGGAATACAGTCTATATTTTGGATGAGCCAACGACAGGATTACATTTTGAAGATGTTAAAAAATTATTAGAAGTATTAAAGAGGTTAAGAGAAGGCGGTAACACAGTTATTGTAATTGAACATAACTTAGATGTTATTAAGTCTGCCGATTATATAATAGATTTAGGTCCAGAAGGCGGTCGAGATGGAGGAGAAGTAATTACTACAGGAACTCCAGAAGAAGTAGCTGAGGTTAAAGAATCTTATACAGGGCAATTTTTACAAGAAATATTATAATAACAGATTATAATATCACGTATTATTAGTCTGTGAGCTGTCTATGTAAGTCTGTGTCTAATTATTTTTAAGGTTTTAATTGTCAATTGGCAATTAAATTATGGGGTGTTTATATTATGAAATTAGAGCAACAATTAGATAACCTACCTAATAGTCCAGGGGTTTATTTAATGCAGAATAAATCTGGACAAGTAATTTATGTAGGTAAAGCTAAATCATTGCGGAAAAGAGTTAGATCTTATTTTCAAAAGTCTAGAAACCATTCATTAAAGACAAAAGCATTAGTTAAAAGAATATCTGATCTTGATTATATTCTAACAGACTCTGAAGTAGAGGCTTTAATTCTAGAAGCTACCATGATTAAAAAATATAATCCTAAATTTAATATTAGATTAAAGGATGATAAGACCTATCCTTATATTAAAATAACTACTAATGAAGATTATCCTAGGGTATTTATGACTAGGATTGTAAAGAAGGATGGGGCTAAATATTTCGGTCCTTATACTAATGTTAATGCCGTACGTAAAACTTTAAAATTATTAAGAGATTTATTCCCCTTAAGAAATTGCAAAAAGAAATTGACTGAGCAAAAAAAAGAGGAACGTGCTTGTTTAAATTATCATATTGAAAAGTGTTTAGGTCCTTGTATTGAAGAGATTCCATCAAATGAATATCAAAATATGGTAAAAGAGGTCCAACTCTTTCTAGAAGGGAAACAGCAGGATTTAATTAAGGAATTAGAAGGCCAAATGCAAGAGGTAGCTGAAAAAAGAGACTTTGAAATAGCAGCTGAACTTCGCGATCAGATTACAGCTATTAAAAAAATAACTAAAAAACAGAAGATGGTTTCACCTAATTTTGAAGATCAGGATGTAATTGCTACTGCTCATGAAGATGATTTAGCCTGCGTGCAGATTATGGTAGTTAGAAATGGACGTTTAGTAGGTGAGGAAGATTTTATTATGGAGGGTACATCAATTGAAGCCATAGATGAAACCTTAACTGCATTCCTCAAACAGTACTATATGAATACTAATTATATTCCAAAAGAGATTTTGCTAGAAATTGAAATCGAGGATAAAGAGATAATAGAGGATTGGTTAAATGAAAAAAGAGGTTCCCGGGTTCATCTAAAGACTCCTCAACGAGGAGCTAAAAAAGAGTTAGTAAATATGGCCCAAAGGAATGCTAAGTATAATCTAAAAGATTATCTAATTAAGTCTGATTATCAGAGTCGTAAGCCTCTTAAAGGAGTAAGCCAGCTACAGACTTATTTAGATTTAGATAAGCCCCCAATTAGAGTAGAAGGCTTTGATATTTCAAATATTCAAGGTACAGATCCAGTAGCTTCATTAGTTGTCTTCGAAAATGGGAGGCCCAAAAAGAGCGATTATCGAAGATTTAAGATTAAGACAGTAGAGGGTCCAAATGATTTTGCTATGATGGAAGAAGTTGTTCAGCGGAGATATTCTCGTTTAGTTAATGAAGGGCAACAGATGCCAGATTTAATCTTAATAGATGGCGGGAAAGGGCAGTTGAATTTTGCTTTAAAAATTTTAGATAATTTAGGGGTAGCAGATCAACCTATCTTTGGTTTAGCAAAAAGAGAAGAAGAGGTTTTTGTGAAAGATAGACAGAACCCGATCATCTTGCCTAGAGATTCAGAGGCCTTATATCTAATTCAGCGTATAAGAGATGAAGCCCATAGATTTGCTGTTAATTATCATCGGAAGCTGCGGTCAAGGCGGGTCACTCATTCGATGTTAGATGATATTCCAGGAATAGGTGAAAAGAGGAGAAAGAGTCTATTAAAATATTTTGGTTCTTTAGATAAGATTCGTAAGGCATCAATTGAGGAACTTGGTGAAGTGCATGGTATTAGTCAAAAGATGGCTACTACTATTTATAATTATTTAAAAGAGCATACTAGACCTTAAAATATATGTCTTTAAAAGGAACTACTCTTTCTTTGTTGAATATAATCATTAGTGAGTAACTTAAACAAGGAGAGGATAGCTTTGAATTTAAATGATAAACTTTATCGTTCAAGTACAGATAAAATGGTTGCTGGTATTTGTGGTGGGATTAGTGAATATTTTGGTGTTGACTCTACAATTGTGAGATTAATATGGGTTTTATTATTCATTGGAGCAGGAGCAGGTTTTATTGCTTATATCTTATGTTGGATAATCATACCAAAAAAGAATTGAAGAGATCAGTGTCAGCGGTCGGTGGCAGTTAAATTAACTAGCACAGACAACTGGCACTGATAGTAAATGTTAAAGAATTTATATTCGTCTATTTTCTTCTACTTGAGCATCTAATAATTCGTCATCAATGGTACTATAATCATCGCCATCCATAGTAATCATCCCCTTATTTTCTAAAATTTGAGTTACTTCTGCCCAACTACTTCGTTTTTCTTCAGGTAATTCTAAAATGAAATTATTAATTTCTTCGATTGGGACATTATTTTTAACTTTCATACCTCCAAATTTCATGTGCTGTTCTATCTGTTTAAACATAAATTATTCCTCCTATTATAAATTATATAGTTAATATTGATAATTTGGTTTTAGTATTTGAATTTAGATTGATTTTAATAACTAGTAAAATTATTCATTTTATGAGATCAATGTTTTTTGGTCTCTCTTTTTTTATTGCCGAAGAATTAAGTTTTCCCGGGAAATTTATCAATATTTTTATTATTGAATACTTTTTTTGAAAAGTGACAAAGATAATAATAAAATTTGTAGTTAATTAGAGAAATTAATTTAATGGAGAATCAGCAATTATTAATATGTTAATTAAATATTTAATGGTTGACAAGTTAGATAAGATATGTTACTCTTTCTATAGACATACCCCTTAAGGGTATATAAAGAGTGATTATTATTTATATTTAATATAAATGCGAAGGAGGGAGTAATATGACAGAAGAAGTACAGAAAGAAACTAGAACAGATATAGAGATAGAAGGGATGACTTGTTCAGCTTGTGCTAATAGAGTAGAACAGGGTTTAAACAAATTAGAAGGAGTAAGTGAAGCTACTGTTAATTTTGCAGTAGAAAAGGCAACAGTTAATTATAATTCAGAAGAAGTAGGGATGAAAGATTTCATAGATAAGATAGAGGATTTGGGGTATGATGTCCCTGTAGAGAGAGTTGATTTTAAAGTTAATGGGATGACTTGTTCTGCGTGTGTAACTCGAGTAGAAAAGGGATTAAATGAATTAGCAGGTGTACTACATGCTACAGTGAATTTTGCTGTAGAAAAAGCGACTATCGAATACCTTCCAGGAGAAATCTCTAAGTCAGGTTTAAGTGCAAAGATTGAAGATTTAGGATACGAGGTTGATAAACTTGGAGATGATTCTAATGAAGATAGGGAACAGAAAAGAAGGAGTAAAGAAGAGAGAAGGCAGTTGAATTTATTTATCATCGCTGCAATAGGTTCTTTACCTTTTTTTACAATGATGTTCTTAAAATTCACTGGACAGAATATTCCAGATATTTTAGAAAATATATTTCTTCAATTTGTAATCTCTACAATAATTCAGACAGTTGTAGGGTGGCAGTATTATAAAGATTCTTATTATGCTTTAAAGAATAAGAGTGCTAATATGTCGGTATTAATTGCAACGGGAACTACTGCTGCTTATTTATACAGTGTAGCTAATACGTTTATCTTAGAAGGGCATGTCTTTTATGACACGGCAGTAATGATCTTTGCTTTAATCGGCTTAGGGAAGTTATTAGAAGCCAGAGCTAAAGGTAGAACATCAGAAGCTATTAGAAAATTGTTTGATTTACAGGCTAATACAGCTAGAATTATTGAAGATGGAGAAGAAAAGGAGATTCCAATAGAAGATGTGCAGGCTGGCGATATAATAATGGTAAAACCAGGAGAAAAGATACCAGTCGATGGAGTTGTTAAAGAAGGACATTCGGCAGTTGATGAGTCGATGTTGACTGGTGAGAGTATTCCAGTCGAGAAAGAAGCTGGAGATGAAGTGATTGGAGCAACTTTAAATAAGAATGGTGCATTAAAGTTTGAGGCTACTAAAGTTGGTGCGGACACTGCTTTATCTCAAATTATTCAAATGGTAGAAGAGGCTCAAGGTTCTAAAGCTCCAATTCAACGGGTTGCTGATAAGGTATCGGGGATCTTTGTTCCAATAGTAGTTGGAATAGCTATTATCACCTTCATTGGTTGGTATACTACCACTGGAGATCTAACGTTGTCTATTCTTAATATGACAGCAGTCTTAGTTATTGCTTGCCCATGTTCTTTAGGTCTAGCCACACCAACTGCAATTATGGTTGGTACAGGTAAAGGTGCTGAAAATGGAATTCTATTTAAAGGAGGACAACATTTAGAAAAAGCACATAAGATAGAAACCATTGTTTTTGATAAGACAGGTACGATTACCAAAGGAGAACCAGAAGTAACAGATATTATCAATATAGCAGACTTTTCAGATGAAGAATTATTAAAGTATGCTGCAATAGTAGAAAAAGGTTCAGAACATCCATTGGCTTTAGCTATTATGGAATATGTTAAAGAATTAGAGATTAAGCCTGAAGATCCAGATGCTTTTGAAGCAATTCCAGGCCATGGAGTTAGAGCTGAGCATAACGGAGAAGAAATATTATTTGGAAATCAAAAATTAATGAATGATAATAATATTGATATCTCTTCTTTAAAAGAAGCGAGTCATAAGCTAGAAACTGAAGGTAAGACAGCAATGCTAATAGCTATTGATAAAGAATTAGTAGGTGTAATTGCTGTTGCAGATACTGTAAAAGAGACTTCTGCTCAAGCGATTGAAGAATTACAAGAGATGGGCATTGAAACTGTAATGTTAACTGGAGATAATGAGCGGACTGCTAAGGCGATTGCTAAAGAAGTAGGAATTGAACGAGTTGTAGCTGAAGTTTTACCAGAAGATAAAGCTGATCAAATTAAGAAGTTAAAAGAGGGCGATAAAGTAGTAGCAATGGTTGGAGATGGAATTAATGATGCCCCAGCCTTAGCAACAGCTGATATCGGTTTAGCTATTGGTACTGGAACAGATGTGGCAATTGAAGCAGCAGATATTACTTTAATGCGTGGAGATCTAATAAGTGTAGCTACTGGGATTAGGTTAAGCAAGAAAACCATGAAGAAGATTAAACAGAATCTATTTTGGGCATTCTTCTATAATATAGTAGGAATTCCTATAGCAGCTTTTGGTTTTCTAGTTCCTGCTATGGCAGCAGGTGCGATGGCTTTTAGTTCAATTTCAGTAGTTTCTAACTCTTTACTGCTTAAAAGGTATAATCCTCGAACATCCTAAATTATAGAATTTAAAATTAAGAAAAAGCAATTAACTTAAATAGAGGAAGATTAATATCGATATAGAATTAAGATATAGAAATATATATAGAAATGTGTTTAAAAAGGAGGGGGAGAAGTGAGTTCATATAATAAACAAAAAGATGATTTAATCACTCGCTTAAAAAGAATAGAGGGTCAAGTACGGGGTATTCAGCGAATGATTGATGAAGAGAAGTACTGTGTAGATGTTTTAACTCAGGTTGCGGCTGCTAAAGCGGCTTTAATGAAGGTTGGAATGTCTATATTAGAGGATCATACCCATGGTTGTGTTATGCAAGCGGTAGCTGAAGATGAAGAAAATGATGAAATCATTGATGAGTTAATGGATGTTATCTTTAAGTTTACTAAATAGAGACTTTTAAGTAGAGAAAGGAGTAATCCTATTGCGTGAGAATGCAGAGGTATTAGAGGTTCATGATGGATTAGCAACAGTTGCCATTAGACGACAAGGGAGCTGTGATAAATGTGGTAAATGTGATGATGCTGAAGATTTAGAAGTTGAGGCTCAAAACTCTATTGGAGCTAAGCCAGGACAGATGGTAATAATTGAGATGAAGAATAAGAATATATTAGGTGCAGCATTTCTAGTATATTTTTTACCGTTAATAAATCTTTTTATAGGTTACTTTATTGGTAAGTGGGCTGGTAATAACTTGGGATTTGGAGATGCAGATTTAGTAGGGGCATTTGTAGGAATTATTTCTCTATTAAGTTCTTTTCTAATAACTAAGAAATATGGAGAAAAAGGTAGTGAAGAAGGTAAATATCAACCAGTAATTAAAAGAGTAGTTAGAAATACCTTTAATAATGTAGAATGTGACCTAGATTGTGGTGGAGGCCATAATCACCATTAGTTCATAAGGAGGTGACAAATATAAAAATGGATGAAGTAAATATTGCTGTTCAAGGTATGTCTTGTGGTCATTGTAAGAATGCTGTAGAAGAGGCTTTAAAGGTTTTAGATGGTGTTCAGTTAGCAGAAGTAGATTTAGATAGCGATTCAGTAACTATTAAGTATGATGATGCCAAAGTAAATCTTGCTGATTTAAAGTCAGCAATCACAGAGGCTGGACCTTATGAAGTAGAATAAAATAGATTATTAGTTTTAGGCTACTCTCTAAATATTTAGAGAGTAGCCTAAAACTATATAACTTAGATAATTAAAACTAGTCTTTTAATAAACAAGGAATTAGTTACTGCTTATAGAAATAAGATTAAAGGAGTCTTTATATAGATGGAGGTCTATAAATGAAGTATAAATTAGTAGCAATTGATATGGATGATACTTTATTATCAGATGAATTAATTTTACCTTTAAAAGTAAAAAAAGTTATACAAGAAGCAGTCGATAAAGGTATAGTAGTGACAGTAGCTACTGGTAGAATGTATTCCTCAACCTTACCATATGTTAAAGATTTGGGTTTAGATATTCCAATTATCACTTATAATGGCGCTTTAATAAAAGAGGCGGTTTCTAGTGATGTAAAGTACCATCGACCGGTACCTATAGATTTAGCAAAGGAGATTGTTGCTTTAGCTACAGAAGAAGATTGGCATTTGAATATTTACTTAGATGATATATTGTACGTAAATAATTTGGGAGATGAAGCCGACATATATGAAAGAATTTCTGGGATAAAACCTGTTCTAATTAATGAAGATCCTGTTGAATTTTTAACAAAGCCACCAACTAAATTATTAATTATTAGTGAAAATGCGGCAAAAACTGATGAAATTTTATTAAAATTAGGTAGTCGATTTAGAGATTTACTGAATATTACTAAATCTAAACCGAGATTTGTAGAAATTATGAATAAAGAGATTTCTAAAGGAACAGCTTTATCTGATTTAGCAATGGATTTAGGAGTGAAGCAAGATGAAGTAATAGCCATTGGTGATAGTTTAAATGATTTAGAAATGGTAGAATATGCAGGGTTAGGTGTTGCCGTGGCTAATGCTTCTGTGGAGTTGAAAGAAAAGGCTGATTATATAACAAAATCTAACGAGGAATTTGGAGTAGCGGAAGTAATTAAGAAGTTTATATTGTAGTAGGAAGGTTCATAAGGAGGTTAAGAATGGAAGATTTAATTAGAGAGTTGCCAAAGGTAGAGTTACATCTACATCTAGATGGTTCTCTAAGAGTTGAAACTGCGATAGAGATAGCTCAAGAATTTGGGATTGAATTACCAACTGTTAATAAAGAAGAATTGGAAGATTATTTACAAGTCAGTGATGATTGTGATAGTTTAGCTGAGTACTTAAAGAAATTTGAGTTTGCTTTAAAGATAATGCAATCTAAAGAAGCTTTAATTAGAATAGCTTATGAGTTAGTAGAAGATGCTGCTCAAGAGAATATTAAATATTTAGAAGTAAGGTTTGCTCCACTCTTATTAACTGAAAGTTTAAGCAAGGAAGAAGTAGTGGAAGCTGTATTGACCGGTTTACAAAGAGCAGAAGATGATTATGATTTAGAGGTTAATTTAATTCTGTGTTGTATGCGTCATCAAGACCCTAGTAAGAGTGTAGAAGTGACGGAATTAGCAATTAATTATTTAGATGCAGGGGTAGTTGGTATTGATTTAGCTGGCGATGAGGCTAATTTTCCGCCGGAAGAACATGAACAGGCTTTTCAATTGGCTAAAGGAGCTGGATTACATCGGACTGTACATGCAGGAGAAGCAGCAGGAGCAGACAGTGTTAGAAAGGCTATTGATTATTTAAGTGCAGAACGAATTGGACATGGGGTACGTATTAATGAAGACCAGGAAACTGTAGAAATTGTACAGGAACAGCAGATTTCCCTAGAGGTTTGTCCAACAAGTAATCTGCATACTAATGTTATTCCTAACCTTGAAGAACATCCAATAAAAGATTATTATGAATTAGGAATTTTGGTTACAGTTAATACTGATAATCGAACTGTTTCTAATTTGACTTTGAGTGAAGAGTATATAGCCTTATATAATTCTTTAGATTTTGAGTTGTCAGATATTGAAGAAGTAATATTAAATGGTGTTAAAGCTGCATTTATTAGTGAGGAAAAAAAAGAAACTTTAATTAATGAATTTAAAACTGAATTTAAAAGAATCGAGGCAAAGTATAAATCATAAAGATTAAGTATGGAGTAGTTTTAGGAGTGTGATATAATGACAGCCGGATTAAATCAAATATATGAAGACTATTTATTTAATTTTGAGAAAGTAGAAGAATTTTATAATTATGATCCTAGACTGAACGAATCATTTGTTAATAGGAATTCTTATTTGCAGAATAACTATCAACAGAATAGAGATAATATAACGAAAATTTTAAAAGATTATAATCAAGAATTAGATTGTAATCAAAAGACATTAGAGAATATAGAACTATTGAAAAAAGGAGACGCAGGAGCAGTAGTTACTGGCCAACAGGCTGGTATTCTTACTGGCCCTCTTTATACTATTTACAAAGCTATAACGGCTATTTTATTAGCTAAAAAGGCTAGTAGAATTACTAATACAGACGTGGTCCCAATTTTTTGGGTAGCCAGTGAAGATCATGATTTTGAAGAGATCAATCATATTAATTTGATTAATACAGATAATAAATTAGACACTATTAAGATAGAAGGAGATTATATAGGAACTTCTATTGGAGATATTAATATAAATGATAAAGCATTTGATTTAATAGATTCATTGGTAGCCCAAACATATGATACTGATTTTAAAGATAAGATAATTTCTGAACTATATGAATTAGCTAAAGATGCAGATGATTTAGCAGAGTGGTTTAGTAGAATTATCTTAGAATTATTTAATGAATATGGTTTGATTATTTTTGACCCTATGTGGCCGGAAATAAGAAAATTAAGTGTAGGAATCTATAAAGATATTATCAAAAATCAAGAATCATTAACTGAAAAACTGCAAGAGACCAACCAAGAATTACAACAATTAGACTACTCACTCCAAATCAACAAAGATCAAGATAACTCACATCTATTTGTTTACCTTAATGGTGAAAGGAATTCGCTATTAATAAATGATCAAAAGTTTTATACTAGAAATCAAAAATTAGTAGCAGATCAATCAGAAATATTAAAAAAGATTGAAGATGAACCTACTGCTTTTAGTCCTAATGTAGTTTTGCGACCAATAGTCCAAAATTATTTATTACCAACTGTAGCTTATGTAGGTGGTCCAGGAGAGATTAGCTATCATAGCCAACTAAAAGAGTTATATTCTATTTTTGATTTACAGATGCCTATTCTATATCCTCGAGAAAGTATAACCATTATTGAATCTAGATTAGCCAATTATATGGAAAAATATGATATAAGAAGAGAGGATATCATAAAACAGAATCTTGACCAGAAATTAGAAAAGGAATTAGCTAAGAGAGATGAATTAAATATTTCAGAAACTTTTGGTGATATTAAGGATAGTTTTACTGAAGAATATAAAAATTTGATAAATGAAATATCTAAAATAGATCAGAATTTAAATAAATTAGGTAGAAATAATTTAGAAAGAATTATTGGACAAGTAGAGTATTTAGAGGATAAGACTGAACAGTTTCATAAACGGAATAGTCAAACTTTAGTCAGACAATTTAATAAAATGGAGAATAATTTATTACCATTTAATAATTTACAAGAAAGAGTATTTAATATCTTTCCTTATCTGATTAAATATGATTATGATTTAATAGATGATCTAGTGGATTATTTTAATTTAGATTTTGAACATCGATTCTTCTATTATAGAGGTGATGATGAAGATGACAGTTGATTTATTAGCTTTTGGAGCACATCCAGATGATGTAGAGATTGGTGCTGGAGGAACTTTAATAAAACATCAAAAATCCGGTCATAAAGTAGCTATTATTGACTTAACTGCTGGAGAAATGGGTAGTAATGGTACAGCAGAGATTAGGGCTGAAGAAGCAATAAGAGCTGGTGAGATTATAGGGGTAGAGTTTAGAAAATGTTTAGAATTACCTGATAGTAAGATTAAGGTAGAAGATAGGGCAATTAAACTGGTGGTAGAGGAGATTAGAAAACATAGGCCTAAGGTAGTTTTAGCACCTTACTGGCATGACCGTCATCCAGATCATGAAAATAGTAGTCGTTTAATTGCAGAGTCTTGTTTTAAAGCGGGATTAAAGAAGTTTAAGGCTAAAGGAGAACCTTATCGTCCTGAAGCTGTAGTTTATTATTTTTTAGCTCGAGTAGATGAACCAGATTTTGTAGTCGATATTTCTAATGAATATGAAAGAAAGATGGATGCATTATTTGCTCATGAATCACAAGTTAAAAAGAGTAAGGAGTATAATTTTAAGACTGCTTTAAATGATTCAGATTTTATAGGTAGATTAGATGCTAAATTTAGATATTTTGGGTATTTAATTAATACTCAAGTTGGTGAAGGATTTAAGTATAAAAAGACCATAGAAATTTCAGACATGACAATGCTAAAAGGTGGGGTTTAAGATGAATATAGGAATTGTCTGTTATCCAACTTACGGGGGAAGTGGGGTAGTTGCTACAGAATTAGGAAAACAGCTGGCAAAACGAGGACATAAAGTCCATTTTATTAGCTACGAACCCCCTTTTAGATTAGATCAATATTATGAAAATATTTATTTTCATGAAGTAGAGGTCCCATCATATCCTTTATTTAAATTTCCACCATATTCGTTAGCTTTAGCTAATAAGATTGCTGAATTAGTCACTGAAGAAGATTTAGATATTATTCATGCTCATTATGCTATTCCTCATTCACTTTGTGCTTATATTGCTAAAGAAGTAAAAGAGGATTCAGGAGTTAAGGTAATTACTACTCTTCACGGTACAGATATTACGCTAGTGGGGAACCAAAGTTCATTTGAGAATATAACGCGGTTTAGTATTGAAAGCAGTGATGGCATTACAGCAGTTTCTAATCAACTGCAACAAGAAAGTATTGAAATTTTTGATTTGACGGAGGAGAAAATAAGGACTATCTATAACTTTATAGATACTAGAGAACATATGAAGACTGAGCCAGAAGAGCCACTTAAATTAACCAGTGGAGAAGAAAAGATTATTACTCATATATCTAATTTTAGGGATGTTAAGAATATTCCAGATGTTATTAATATTTTTGCAGCCATCAATAAAGAAGTAGATAGTAAATTGCTTTTAATAGGTGATGGACCTAATAGACATGAGGCTAAAGAATTAGTAGCTAAGTTGAACTTAGAAGATAAAGTTCACTTTTTAGGAAAACAAGATAATATAGTTGAATTGTTATCAATTTCAGATTTATTCTTGTTGCCTTCTAAAAAAGAAAGTTTTGGTTTGGTGGCTATTGAAGCTATGGCTTGTGAAGTTCCGGTAATTGCGTCTAATACAGGTGGTATTCCAGAGGTAATCATAGATGGAGTAACAGGTTTTTTAGCTGAACCAGGTAATGTTAAGGAGATGGCCGATAAAGGAATCAGATTACTACAGAATGAAGAGATGTATTATGAATTTTCACAGAATGCTAGACACAGGGCAGTGACTAGATTTAGTGCAGAAAGAATTGTTGATGAATATGAAGAATATTATTATGAATTATTAAATGAGGAATAATATTTTTTAAAAATATTTGATTTAAAATATTACTTTTCAATAGAGTATTTAATATTAAATAAAATAAAGTACAATTGACAGTTATTAATCTCAAAATGATTTAGTAGATATTATTATAAGAGGTATATTCTACTATGTGGGATTTAATAACTGTTTTTTTTATGAGCCTATGATAACTATTATTTCTTAGTTTGATAACTATTTACTAGGCTACTAACTAACCTACCCAGCCTAAAAGACAAGGCTGGTTATGAGCCTATGATAACTACTACTTCTTAACTTGATAACTATTTACTAGGCTCTAATACAAGGAGGGGATATTAAAATGAGTACTTACCAAGATAAAAAGAATGAAAATTCAGAAAGATTGGCTGATGAAATAAGGACTAAAGAAGACAGGGTTAGACAACTTTTGATTGAAAAGCAATTAGATGGCATTATCATTGGCAAGAACCACAACTTTGCTTGGCTAACAGGTGGAGGTAATAATCGAATAGTTAATAATCGAGAAACTGGTGCTTCAGAACTTTTAATTACTAAACAAGATAAGTATATTTTAACTAATAATTTAGAAAAAAACAGATTGCGTGAAGAAGAAGTATTTAAACAGGACTTCACGTTTTTAAGTAGAAAATGGTATCAAAATAAAAGCTTAGGTAACTTAATTGCAGGCTTAAAGCTAGGCTCTGATATAGCAACTAAAGGAGTAGAGTATATAGGTGATGAATTAGCAAGACTCAGATATTCATTGCTTGAGTCTGAATTAGAACGATATAAGGAATTAGGTAGAGAAGTTA
Organism: Selenihalanaerobacter shriftii; assembly: GCF_900167185.1. Lineage (NCBI taxonomy): Bacteria > Bacillati > Bacillota > Clostridia > Halanaerobiales > Halobacteroidaceae > Selenihalanaerobacter > Selenihalanaerobacter shriftii. The sequence goes on along the minus strand of NZ_FUWM01000006.1, from coordinate 96,988 downwards.
CTAATATGCTTTTTGAGGTCTGTCAACAATTAAAGAGAGGCGTTAAAGAATCTGAAGTAGCCGGTATGGTTGCTCAGGCAGTTTGGGAAATAGGAGCATATCCAGTCTCACTTTTAGTTGCTGCTGATGAAAGGATTTCTAAATATAGTCACCCTCAACCTACTGCTAAAGAAGCAAATAATAGAGTTATGATTAGTCTAGCCGTAGAACGTAAGGGATTAACAGTCAGTCTAACTCGTATGGTCTCTTTTCAATCACTCTCTTATCAATTATCAGAACAATTATATCATTTATTAGAAATTGAGAATATTTATTTAGAAGGAACAAAGGTTGAGCAAGAAACTGGAGAATTATTTAGTAAAGTAGTTAATAAATATAAGGAGTTAGGCTATAATACAGAATGGGAATTTAATGATCATGGAGGTGCTTTAGGATATAAAGCTAGAGATTATATAGTGACAGAAGATTCTGAAGAAGAAGTTCAGGTAAATCAACCTTTTGCTTGGACCCCTACTTTACCAGGCTTAAAGCTAGAAGATACAATTGTAGCTACAGAAACTGGTCCAGAATTAATTACTTATAGTGAAGAGTGGCCGATGCAGGAATATAATGGTTGGCAGAGACCTGAGATTCTGATTTTATAACATAATTTCAAATGAACTGTGATAGAATATAAAGAGTATAATCTGATATATTGGAGGAGGAAGATAAATAATGGCAATTGAATTTGGAACAGATGGATGGAGGGCAGTTATAGCAGATGAATTTACGTTTGATAATTTCAAAATAGTAGTTCAAGCGATAGCTAATTACTTAAATAATAATGATAAGACTGATAGGGGAATATTCATAGGCTATGATAATCGTTTCTTAACAGAAGAGTTTGCCCAAACAGCAGCCGAAGTATTAGAAGGGAATGGGATAGAGGCTATAATAGCAAAGGAAGCTTTACCTACACCTGTAACTGCTTTCACTATTCAAGAAGAAGAATTAGATGGTGCTTTAATGCTAACAGCTAGTCATAATCCAGCTCAGTATCATGGAATCAAATTCATACCGGAGTATGCAGGGCCTGCTTTACCAGAGATTACTGATCAAATAGAAGAAGAAGTAGCTAGAGTACAGAAGACAAATGAAATTAACATAAAGAAGTTAGATAATATTAAAGAGATTGATCCAAGAGCAATTTATTTAGATAATTTACGAGAAGTGATTGACTTTTCACAATTTGAAACTGGAAAATTAAAAATTCTAGCCGATCCTATGTATGGAGCTGGCTTGGGATATTTAACAGATATATTCTCAACAACTAGAATTGATACAGAAGAGATAAATAATTATCGTGACCCTCTCTTTGGTGGTGGAATGCCGGAACCAACTGAAGCTGAGCTTACTCAATTAATAAATAAAGTTAAAACTGAAGATTATAATATAGGTTTGGCATTGGATGGAGATGCAGATAGGTTTGGAATTATTACTGAAGAAGGAGAATATTTAAGTCCTAATCAAGTTTTATTCTTGCTTTTAGATCATCTATTAGAGGATAGAGGAATGACTGGAGGAGTAGCTAGAACAGTTGCTACTACTCATATGTTAGATCGAATTGCAAGGAAGCATGATTTAGATGTTTATGAAACTCCAGTTGGCTTTAAATATATTGGAAATAAAATGCTAAAGAATGATGTAATTATCGGTGGTGAAGAAAGTGGAGGATTAAGTATTAAAGGTCATATTCCAGAAAAGGATGGTTTATTAGCTTGTGTGCTAATAGTTGAAATGATTATGAGTCGAGGGAAGAGATTATCAAAGATTATTCAAGAAGTCGAAGAAAAATACGGCAAACTAATCAGTGAGAGATTAGATATAGAATGTAGTCCAGAACAAAAACCAGAAGTTGTGAAGAGAATAGAAGAGTTTGATGCAGAAAAGATAGCAGAGCAAAAAGTGATTGAAAGGATAACTAAAGATGGAATGAAATTCATTCTAGAAGACGGAAGCTGGTGTTTAATGAGGCCATCTGGAACTGAACCTTTAATTAGAATTTATGTAGAGACTTCGAATCATAGTTTAATGTCAAAGATTCAGAGTGATGTACGTGAAAGGTTAAAGATATAATATAAAATCCTCTATCTAAAAACAGATAGAGGATTTTTGAATTTATAATTGGAAAAGGAGGAAACTGAAAGGGGAATCATGAATAATATAGTGAGGAAAGGAGGACTAGAATGAAGAAAGAGAATAGATTATTAGCTATAGATATAGGAGCTGGGACTCAGGATATTTTACTCTATGAATTTGGACAAGTAATTGAAAATTGTATAAAATTAGTCTTGCCTTCTCCCACTGTAATGAAAGCAAAGGAGATCAATCAAGCTACTAAAGCAGGTCAAGATATATTCATTACTGGTCAGTTAATGGGTGGTGGGTCTAATAGTAAAGCGATTAAGAAACATTTAGCTGAAGGTTATAATGTTTATGCATTACCTAATCCTGCAAAGACTATTAAGGATAATTTAGAGTTTGTGAAGGAGATGGGTATAGAGATAGTAAATGAACCCCCTGAGGAGGTTAATTACCAGGAGGTAAACTTTGGAGATTTAACTTTAAAAGAATTAGAAGATAGTTTAGCTAATTTTAATATAAAATTACCTGATAAATATGCCATAGCTGTTCAAGATCATGGTGAGGCTTTAACAGAAAGTAATCGTAAATTCAGATTTGAACATTGGCGCCGTTTTATAGAAAATGGGGGAGATATTAAAGATCTTAGTTACTTAAATATCCCTAATTATTTAACTCGGATGCAAGCAGCTCAAGATATAATTCCTGAAGCTTTATTAATGGATACAGGAGCAGCAGCTATTAAAGGCGCGCTCTGTGATGAAAAAGTAGCAGATAAACAAGAAGAAGGGATTGTAGTAGTTAATATAGGGAATTTGCATACGTTAGGTATTTTGGTTAAAGGTGAGAAAGTATGGGGGTTATTTGAACATCATACTTCTTTAATGAGTCCAGAAAAGTTACAAGACTATATTCAACGATTAGCAATAAATGATTTAACTAATCAAGAAGTATATGATGACCGTGGACATGGGGCTTATATAGATTCAGACTTACCTAATATTGATTTTGACTTTGTAGCAGTAACAGGCCCAAATCGTCATTTGGCTAATGACTTAGGTTATTATTTTGCTGTTCCTGAGGGTGATATGATGTTGTCTGGCTGTTTTGGTTTAGTGACTGCTGCTAAAGAACAAGGGTTAATCAAATAGAAAGGTAGCGAATATAAAATGAATCAAGAGATAGATAGTGGAATCTATAATTTAATCATTCATTTACCAGAAGATGTAGAGATTAAAGTAGGAAGTTTAGGTAAATTGAATTTTAAAGAAGGATATTATATTTATACGGGTACTGCTCAACGAAATCTTACTGCACGGGTTGCTCGTCATAAACGAAAGAAGAAAAAGTTACATTGGCATATAGATTATTTACTCCAAAAAGCAGAAGTAATAGATATCAAAAAGTGGCCAGGAGATAAGGAATTTGAATGCAAAATTCATCAAACTTTACTGAATAATTTAAATTTAGTAGAACCGGTATCAGGATTTGGAGCCAGTGATTGTAATTGTAATTCTCACTTATTATACTCATCTCAATTACCAATAATCGATGATAAGATTGAGGAAATAATTTAATAATAGAAAGGAAGATATAGTTTATGGCTAAAAAGGAACTTAAAACCTTACAAGATGTAGAAAATTTTAAGGTTGATGAAGATAGATTACTTTATTCTGCTAATCATGAGGAGATTAGACAAGGATTAACTACAGACATCTATTTTATTAAAACACGGGAGATTTTAAATAATTTAGATTTAGCAGAAACTGAAGTAGTAGTAGATATATTTACTAGTGGAGCAGGGGTTTTAGCTGGAGTAAATGAGGTTTTAAACTTATTACAAGAAAAAGATGTAAAGGTTTGGGGCTTACAAGAGGGCAGTATGATGGAAAAGAAAGAAGTAGTTTTAAGAATTGAAGGAGATTATAATGATTTCGGGATTTTTGAAACGGCTATGTTAGGGGCATTGGCTAGTTCCAGTGGTTGGGCTACGGCGGCAGCTAATTGTAAAGAAGCAGCTGCAGGTACTCCAGTGCTCTGTTTTGGATCACGGCATTTACATCCAGCAGTAGCACCAGTAATGGAGAGATCTGCAATTATTGGTGGAGTGAATGGAGCCAGTTGTATTTTAGGAGCTAAATTAGCTGAAAAGATTCCTTCAGGGACGGTCCCCCATTCATTAATATTAACAGTAGGAGATACTTTGAAGGTAGCAAAAGCCTATGATGAAATTATGCCTGATGGAGAACCACGAACTATATTAGTGGACACATTTAAAGATGAAGCTGAGGAAACATTGCGTATAGCTGATGAATTAAAAGAAAGATTAGATGGTGTTAGGTTAGACACTCCATCTGAACGAGGTGGAGTAACACCAGGTATGGTTAAAGAGATTAGAGCCCGGTTAGACCAAGCTGGTCATGATTATGTAAATATATTTGTTTCTGGTGGGATTACGCCAGATAGAATTCTAAAATTAAAAGATTGTGGAGTAGATGGTTTTGGAGTCGGTAGCTATATTTCTGGAGCAGAAGCTATTAATATGACCATGGATATTAAAAAGATAAATGGTGAACATATAGCTAAGAGAGGAAGAATTCCTGGTCCTACTAAGAATAATCGCTTGAAGAGGTTATTATAATATAAAGGAGTAAATAAAGATGGTTTTTTATTGATTGTTAATATTAAGTCTTTATTAGGAGGGGAATTGGTGTGCAGGGTTATGTGATTGGTGTGGATTTAGGTGGTACCAAAATTTTAACAGCTTTAGCTGATTTAGAAGGTGAAATTTTGGCTAAAAGTAGGCTTGCTACTTTGGCTGATGAAGGACAAACGGTTGTAGTTAAGAGAATAATTGAAAGTATAGAGCAGGTTCTTAAAGATGCAGAAATTAAGAGAAAAGAGGTGCAGGCTATTGGAGTCGGTTGTCCTGGACCTTTAAATGTTACAGAAGGAATTATTTATCATGCCCCCAATTTAGGATGGAAAGATGTTAATATTAAAGAATTAATAAAGAATGAAATAGATATACCAGTCTTTATTGAAAATGATGCAAATGCTGCTGCATTAGGTGAAAAATGGTTTGGTGCTGGTCGAAATATTGATAATCTAATTTATATGACAGTTAGCACAGGAATTGGTGGTGGGATAATAATTAATCGTAAATTATACCATGGTGCTAATGATAGTGCTGGAGAGATAGGTCATATAGTAATTGACCCAGCTTCACATTCAGAATGTGGATGTGGTGATGTAGGTTGTTGGGAGGCTATAGCTTCTGGAACTGCTTTAGGTCGTTTAGGTAAAGAAGCAGTGGATGTTGGTCAAAATTCATTAATGGAAGAGTTAGTAGATGATATAGATGATATAGATGAAATAGATGGTGCTATAGTTACTAAAGCTGCTGCTAAAGGTGACAAAGTAGCTGGACAAATTCTTGAGCAAGTAACAAATTATTTAGGAATTGGAGTGGCTAACTTGGTAAATATTCTAAATCCAGAAATGATTATAGTTGGTGGAGGAGTTTCTCAAGCTGGTGATATGATTCTACAACCGATTAGAGAGGTAGTAAACCAACGTGCTTTAAAAGCACCAGCAGAAGTAGTAAAAATCGTCCCTGCTCAATTAGAAAGTGAAGTAGGAGTAGTTGGTGCTATTGCTAAGGCTTTAGTTGAGATTGGACGATTGAACTAATGGAAGAAGCAATCCCAATCTTACAGATAGTAGAAGAATTTAACTTAGAAGTATTGGCTGGTAAAGAGGGATTAAAGAAAGAAGTTGGAGTTAGTGATATTAAACGACCAGGTATAGAATTAGCTGGTTTTTTTGATTATTTTACTCCAGAAAGAATTCAAATATTAGGAAAAACTGAACTCTCTTTTTTATCTGGATTAACTAAGGATAAAAGAGATGCCAGATTAAATAAGTTTATGGGATATAATAAATTACCAGGAGTGGTAATTACTCGTGGTTTAAACCCTCCTAATGAGTTAGTAAACTTGGCTGAAGAGAACTCTATTCCACTCTTAAGTACTAAATCGTCTACTACTAGTTTCTTAAGTAGATTAAGTGAATATTTAGAAATAGTATTTGCTCCTAATATTACTACACATGGAGTCTTAGTAAATGTATATGGAGTAGGAGTACTAATTACAGGAAAGAGTGGAATCGGTAAGAGTGAGACAGCGTTAGGTTTAGTAAAACGTGGTCATCAATTAGTTGCCGATGATGTTGTAAAGATTAAAAAACTAGGCAAAGATCGTCTATTAGGCTCTGCTTTAAAGATTTCCCAGTATTATATGGAATTGAGAGGTTTAGGAATTATAGATATTAAGACTTTGTTTGGAGCAGGAGCCATTAAGTTAAAACAGGAAGTTGAATTAATTATTAAGCTAGAAACCTGGCAAAAAGAAAAACATTATGATCGTCTAGGATTGAATGAAGATTATGAAGAAATTTTAGATGTAAGCATCTCCAAATTAACAGTTCCAGTTAAACCAGGGCGTGATTTAGCAATGATAATTGAAGTAGCTGCTATGAACTTTAGATTAAAATTAACTGGATATGATGCTGCCCAAGAATTCACTAAAAAATTACAAAATAATTTAGGGAAAGAATAGATTATATTAAGTCGACTTTAATTAAAGTCGACTTTTTTTATTTTAATAATAATAATTTATACTCTTCTTTCATAAAGATTAATCAAATTGAGTTAATTAAAATTTAGGAGGTACCGCGATGAAAAGAAGAGTAGGATTATTATTAATTAGTTTATTAATAGTTCTGTTAATGAATAATCCTGTGATGGGCGAAGATAATTATTTGTTTCAAATGACTGATCCTCAAGGCGATGAATATGGTCCGGGAACCTATATTTATCCTACTAGTCAACAGTTTGTTCCTTTTGAAGGATTATTTGATTTGTTAAACTTTAAAGTAAAGGATGTAGATTCTAATTATATATTTGAATTAAAATTCACATCTATAACTAATCCTTGGCATGCTAAATATGGCTTTAGTCATCAGTTGGTTCAAATATATATAGATAATGATTTAGGAGGAGCTACCAATGTATTTAAGAAAGGAGCAAATGTTAAATTTGATCCAGATACACCTTGGAATAAATTAATTAAGATTAATGGATGGAATATAAAGGTCTTTGATTATCAAGATAAGCCTACAGCAAAAGACGGAGATATATCGGAAGCTGAAGTTCAAATTTTGGATGACCAACAGACTATACAAGTTAGTATACCGAAAAAGAAAATCGGTGATTTAAAAGCTGCAAAGTATTATTTGCTAGTTGGTTCATTAGATGGTTTCAGTTATGATAATTATCGACCAGTAGTTAAAGAGGTAAGCGAATGGAAATTTGGTGGTGGTACTGATACTGAATTTAATCCTAATGTATTAGATATTTTAGTACCTGAAGATAAAGAACAAAAGGAAATATTAAGTAGTTATGATGTTAAGAATGGTGAATTTGCTATGATTTATTCAGTAGGATCAAAATCTAAAATTTCAAGTAAGCTAATTGTAATTTTAGTTACTTTGGCTATTATTATTATTATTCCTACTATAATCAAATATAAAAAAGAATTATTAAATTTCAATAATAAATAATAATAACTTCTATTAATTACCTCTGATAAAATGCTACATTAGAGAAATAATATAGATAAATTCTATAAAGCAATACTTTAGATAAATTAAAATGAAGGAGGTAATTAAAAGAATGAATAAAGTTGATGGTGTGAATGTAAATCCAACTCCTATTACTACTGGTGAACACGTAACAGTTGAGTATAACGGTTTATTAAAAGGTTCTGGAGCTCAACAAGTATATCTTCATGCTGGGGTAGGTCAGAATCAAAGTTGGCAAGATGTGAAGACAATAAGGATGAATCGTGCTCCATCTGGTGATTTCAAAACTACAGTTAGGTTGAATACTACACAACGGTTTAACTTCTGTTTTAAGGATTGTGCAGAGAACTGGGATAATAATGATGGTAATAACTGGAGTTATGAAGTTCATAATGGAAATCAGGGAATGTAGGTATTAATATTTATTTTTTAACCCTTAATTATGCTATTAATAGCATAATTAAGGGTTATTTTATATAATCAAATTTTCAAAATAAAATAAGGATTGGTAGATTATCTACCAATCCTCAATGATTGTGTATGAGCTTATATTAGGACCTATTTCTTTTTCTCCTGCTTGACCTAACGGAGAGCTTCCTATATTAAATTCTAGAGTATCATAACTATAATTAAATACTCCATCAATAGTCATAAATTCTGGATCAAATTTATCTGATGGTTTATCTCTAGGAGTAGTAAAATAATTAGAACGAGCAATTAATTCGAATTTCCCAGTAGTCTTTTGAATTCCTAATTCTATAGTATACCTTCTATTAGCTTTAGGTACTTTTAAGTACCAATTTTGTGCATCCAAATTTACTTCTGTTATAGAAGCACTATTAGGAGGAGAGTGAGGGTAATTTTTTGCAGTAATATCTAAAACTTTCAGTATTGTCTGTCCATCTACTTCAAATAACTGATTTACTTCCCAATAAAGATAAATCCAATAGGGATCACGAACTAGAGCAGTAATACGATTTTTATTAAATTTTGTTTTTAAATTGTAGTCAGCTAATTCTGGATAATCATAAGAATCAAAAAATTCCATGCTTAATTTTACACCTTCTATAGATGGGGTGTTTTTTTCTTGAGAAAATCTCCTGTGGTTTAGGTTATTGTTCAATTCTTTAGATACCTCCATATCAACAGCTAATTTATTTCCTATGTTTTTAGGTTCAATATTGTTTTCTTTATTTGCTTTAATTTTTGAGTTAAGTTGTTCTGTTTTTTGTATTATATTATTTGTTTTTTCATGGTGTTCATCTACTGTTTCATCAGTTTCATAGGTAGATTCTTTATCTTGTTTGGATATCCAAACAAATTGAAGCAATAATATGCCTAGGATGGCTGCTATAAATGAATAGATTATAAAATTCATGATTTTCACCTCTTATTTTTCAGAACTTTATTATATTAATTCTTTTTGTAGTTCTGAAGAGATATTATCCGAACGATAAATATGATAATCAATATCTGGAAAAATATTATCATAATTCTTGATTTTTTCTAGAAGATTGTGATTAATATTTTCTTCTTGAATTTCTTGATAAAGACTTTTGAATCTGGTTATATGGGTCTTGACTCGTTTACCTGCATATTCCACCATAGTGCCTGTTTTCATGATAAAAGGCCAATCACTACTTTGAGCTAATAAAAGCTCTCTAGCTAGTTGATTAAGTGCTTCATATTTTAAACCAGACGCATTAGGATATTGATTAGCTATTTCAATCATTTTTTCTGTAGCCCAGTGAAGATGACGATAAATCCAATCATTATTGCTTTCTAACCAGACCTCTCCATAACCCTTGTGTCCCCAACTAGAATAAGAAGGAGTAGTTACTTGATTAGTCTTGTATTCATTTAAATATTGACTAGGTGTAATTAAATCAATGCTGTCTTGGTCGCAGGCTATTTTACGGATTAAAAGATCTAACCATTCAATACCTTCATACCACCAATGTCCAAATAATTCAGCATCATAAGGGGCTACAATAATAGGTTTTCGATCCATCTTATTTGTAAGATACTCCACTTGTTTTTGACGATTTGAAATAAAATCATTAGCATGAAGATCTGCTTTATGTGTAGCCCATTGTGGATTATATGGTTCTTTATAATCTGTCTCTCCAGTGATGCGATGATACTTAATTCCTGTATGTTTTCTAATTCCACTTTGATGAATATAAGGTTCAATATAGTCATAATCAAGATCATATCCAATATCACGATAAAATTCTCGATAGTCATAATCTCCAGGATAACCTTCTTGGGCACTCCAAACTTGCTTTGAAGACTCTAAATCTCGACCAAAAGCAGCTACTCCTGAATCTGTATATATTGGGGCATAGACTCCGTATTTTGGTCTAGTATCAGCATGTAAGATACCATGAGTATCAGTAAAAAAGTAATTGATTCCTTGATTAGCTAAAAACTTATCATGTCCTGGTTGATATCCACATTCCGGCAACCAGATTCCTGGAGATTTTTTACCAAAATGTTTATAGTAGATATCTTGAGCAATTTTAATCTGAGCATTTATAGCTTCAGGATAAATATCGAAGAATGGTAAAAAAGCATGAGTAGCACTGGAAGTGATTATTTCTAAACAGCCGGCATCTTGAAATTTTTTGAAAGCTTTTACTAGGTTACGATTATACTTTTCTGCAAATACATGACGTGCTTCTTTAAATAGATAAGCATATTTTTGGGCCATTTTATGAAATTTTGGTTGGTCTTTAGTTCTGACCATTTCTTTTTCTGTTAATTCTATTAAATTATTAAGATGTTTTAAATACCTCTTTTGTAATAATGGATCAGCTAACATTGATAGAAGAGGTGGTGAAATAGATAAAGTTAATCTAAAGTCTATATTATCTGCCAATAAATCATCGAAGATATTAATTAAAGGAATATAGGTTTCAGTAATTGCTTCATAAAGCCATTCTTCCTCCATTATATCCTCTTTTTCTGGATGTCGCACATAAGGTAAATGTGCATGTAATACTAAAGATAAATATCCTTTTTCCAAAGTTTCAACCTCCCAATTTTGGTTCTACTTTATATTAATATGATTAACTTGGAATTGACTTATACATTAAGTTGATGAAAAGATAGCGAATAAAAAGAGTTTGATTGGAAATATTAATTTTTAAACACAGTAGTTAAAAACTTGGAGGGAAATAGTAGATGAAAGTATTGATGGTGTCATGGGAATATCCACCTATTAGTGTTGGTGGTTTAGCTAGTCATGTTAATGATTTATCTACAGTTTTAGTTGAGGAAGGAGTAGAAATTCATTTAGTAACCCAAGGTGGAGAAGAGGCAGATAGATATGAACAAGAAGAAGGAGTTAATGTGTATCGTGTGAATAAACCTGAAATTTCGACTCCAGATTTTTTGACTTGGGTAATGTTAGTTAATTTTAATTTGTTAGAAGTAGCAAATAGTTTATTAGATGAATATGAATTTAATTTAATTCATACTCATGATTGGTTAGTGGGTTTTACTGGTAAGAGTCTAAAATATAGTCATCATTTACCTTTAGTAGCTACTATTCACGCAACAGAATCAGGAAGAAATAATGGAATATATAATTCACATCAAAAGTATATTAATGACGTTGAATGGTTAATCGGTTATGAAGCATGGCGATTAATCTGTTGCAGTCAATATATGAAAGAAGAAATTCATGGTTTATTCCAAACTCCTAAAGATAAGATAGATGTTATTAATAATGGGGTTGATTTAGATACATTTGATGATGTTGAGGTTCCAATGGATTTTAAAGAAAAGTATACTAATGGAAATTTAATCTTTTTTATTGGAAGAATAGTACGCGAAAAAGGAGTACAGGTCTTATTAGAAGCTGCTCCAAAAATTTTATCAGCAACTCCAGATACTCAATTTGTCATTGCCGGAAAAGGACCTATGCTTGATGAACTTAAGTCTCAAGTTTATAATTTTGGGATTGCAGATAATGTTACTTTTACTGGATATATATCTGAAGAAGAGAAAGAAAGGTTATATCAAGTAGCCGATGTTGCTGTATTTCCTAGCCTTTATGAACCCTTTGGGATTGTTGCTCTAGAGGCTATGGCTAGCAAGACACCAGTAGTTGTTTCAGGAGTTGGTGGTTTAGATGAGATTATAGAAGATGGGAGAGATGGATTAAAGGCATTACCTGGTAATGCTAACTCATTAGCTGAAAAGATAATTAAATTATTAACCGATCAGGATTATGCTAATTCATTGCAGAAAACAGGTTATCGAAAGGCAGTAGAAGATTATAGTTGGCAAGGAATAGCCCGGAAAACAAAAGAGGTTTATCAACAGGTCTTAGATGAATATCAGAGTTCATCATGGAAAAATGAAGGATTAATACCTAAAATATAAATCAAAATTAAGGAGGTATTTATGTGAAAGCAGTAATTATGGCAGGAGGAAAAGGAACCAGATTAAGACCATTAACGTGTGATTGTCCTAAGCCTATGGTGCCGATTATGAATAAACCGGTTATGGAACATATAATTGAGTTATTAAAACGTCACCAGATTAGAGATATAGCGGTGACTACTTTTTATTTACCACAGGTGATTGAGGATTATTTTGGTGATGGTTCAGAATTAGGTGTTAATTTACATTACTATATAGAAGATAGTCCTTTAGGTACTGCAGGCAGTGTTAAAAATGCTGAAGAATTTTTAGACGAACCCTTTATAGTAATCAGTGGAGATGCTTTGACTGATGCAGACTTGACTAAGGCTATCAATTATCATCAGAATAAGAGTTCAGTAGCTACTTTAGTTTTAACCCAAGAGGATATTCCTTTAGAATATGGAGTAGTTATGATTAGTGCAGAGGGAGAGATAATTCAATTTTTAGAAAAGCCTAGTTGGGGAGAAGTATTTAGTGATACAGTTAATACTGGAATCTATATTTTAGATCCTCATATATTTAGTTATTATGAAAAAGGAATAAAATTTGATTTTAGTCAAGATTTATTCCCACAATTGTTGGCTGCTAATGAACCAATGTATGGTTATGTAACAGATAAATATTGGTGTGATATAGGTAATTTACATCAGTATCGACAGACTCATTATGATATTATTGCAGGTAAGGTAGAAGTTGATATACCAGGCAAGCAGATTCAAAATCAGGTTTGGGTAGGAGAAGGAACTGAAATGTCCAATGATGTAGAGTTAACCGGACCGCTTTATATAGGAGAGAATTGCAAGATTAAGAATGGGGTTCATTTACAAGAATCTATAATTGGTGATAATAACATTATCAAGGATAATACTTCGATTAAAAAGAGTATTATTTGGAATAACTCTTTTATTGATCAAAAGTCTGAACTAAGGGGAACAGTTACCTGTGATAATGTTAATCTTAAAGATCATGTTTCTTTGTTTGAAGGAACAGCAATTGGAGATGGAACAACTATAGGTAAAAAAGCTAAGGTTAAACCTAATGTTAAAGTTTGGCCATATAAAGAATTGGCTGACTCGACTATTTTAAATAAGAGTTTGGTGTGGGAGACTGAATGGTCACGAACACTATTTGGCAATCAGGGAGTAGTAGGAATTAGTAATATTGAAGTAACTCCTGAATTTGCTGCTAAATTAGGTACTGCATATGGAGCTATGTTAGATGATGAAACTATAATTACTGTCAGCTCGGATACTTATGATATGTCTAAAATGCTTAAACAAGCTGTAGCTACTGGTTTAATGTCGGCTGGAATTAGAGTATGGGATATAGGTGAAATGCCTAATCCAGTAGCAAGATATAGTGATAGAATTTTAGAAGCTGAAGGAGGTATTCATGTTCGAGCATGTCAAAAGGACCCTCAAAATACTGTAATTGAGTTTTTAAATGAATATGGAGTAAATATATCTCGAGATGAAGAAAAAGGAATTGAAAAAGTCTTTTTTAGAGAGGATTTTCAACGAGCAGATCTGGATGCTGTAGGTGAAGTGGATATCATTCCACAGATGGTAGACTTATATTTAGATCGTTTATATAATATAGTAAATACTAACTTGATTAAAGGACAAGAGTATAGGATAGTAGCTGATTATGATCAAGATAATTTAGATGATATTTTAACACCACTAGCTTCAAAAATAAACTGTAGTTTAGTCAAGACAAATTATGAATCTGAGCGGTCAAGACCATTAAGTTTTAATGAAAGATTACAAAAACAGGATTTGATTTTAAATATGTTTGAAGATGAAAATATAGCCTTAGGGTTTATTTTAGATCATAGTGGTGGAGAGGTTACTTTAGTTACAGATAGAGGAGAGTTAATTAGTCAAGAATTTAATGAAGTAATAAGATCTGTGATTGATTTAGAAAATGGAGCTAAAAAAATATTTATCCCTATAACAGCACCTGGAATTATTGAGGATATAGCAAAAGAATATGGTGCAGAAGTGACTTGGACTAAAGCCCAAGATAAAGAATTATTAATGAAGATGTTAGAGTATGATTTATCGAATGGTAAAAATATAGATTCCTTGCCGATAGTTGGGGATGGGTTACTATTTTTAGTTAAGGTCTTAGAATTTTTAGCTAAAGAAGAGGTGAAATTATCTGAATTAATTGATGCAATTCCTGAATTTCATAGAACAAAAGAAGCAATAGAGTGTCCTTGGGAAGACAAAGGAAAGGTAATGCGTAGTTTAATTGAGCAGACCCCTGAAGAGAATATAGAATTAATAGATGGTGTTAAGGTCTATCATGATGATGGTTGGACTTTAATATTGCCTGATTCTGAAGACCCTATATTTCACGTTTATACAGAAGCAGATACTATTAAAAGAGCTACAGCATTAAATGATGAATATACAAGTATGATTAATGAAATTCAGTTACAATAAATTTATCTAAAAATTTTTAAGAAGGACTTTTCAAGTCTTTATAGAATTAATTCAAAACAGATTAATAGGTAAATGAAAAGTTATTAGTTTTTAAGTAAGGGGTTGAAAGTGATTGTAAAATTATTTAGTTTAAGTCTGGTAATTAGCTTAATTAATTTATTAGAAAGAAATTTAAAAGGAAAATTCAAGTATTTGCTTCATCCTATTATAGTTGCACCATTAGGCGGTTTATTATTAGGAAATTTATCAGCCGGAGTTAATATAGGCCTTCTTTTAGAATTAATATGGGGTAGTAACCTATTTAATAATAGTTTTGGATTAAAATACGTTAATACAGTTGCTATATTAGCAACTGTATTAACGTTAATTACTAATAATATTAGTCTATTTATTAATTTAACATTGGCTTTAATAATTAGTTATCTATTACAAGAGATAATAAATAATTTAAAATCGGATGTCAATCAGTGGTTGATTGAAGTAGGGATCTTTATATTTATATTAACTTTAATGAATTTTGTTCCGATTTTAAGAAATTTATTAGGGATTATTCCAGCTCAGTTTTTAGATAAACTGGCTAGGGCTGGTGGATTGTTACCTAGCTTGGGTTTAGGAGCTATTTTAGCACAAATCATCATTCCTCATGAAACAAGAGGCAAAGATAAGCTTACATATTTTTTAGCATTATTAATAACTTTATTACTATCCCAATATATCACTACATGGGTACCAATTGTATTTTTAGTTATTTGGATATCTTCTTACTTATTATCAAATAAGAGGGTATATGAGAGATATACTTTACGATTAATTATAAGTACTTTAATAATTGCTATTGTTCCTTTCATAACAGAAGTAACTGGGCCATTAGTAAATACTCAGTTGAAATTAGTACTTTGGTCAGAGATGTTTCTTTCTTTTTCAACTTTATTATTATCAATATTTAGTATTACTCAATTTGAGTTATACTTTTTAATACTAATTATAGGAGTTATGCTAGGAAAAGCAGGATTAATATTATAGTATAGGTGGTGATTAGATGGAAATTATAGCTGATTTACATACTCATACTATTGCATGTGGACATGCATATAGTACTTTAGAAGAGATGGCAGCTGGAGCAAAGGAGAATGGGATTCAAGTTTTAGGAACTACTGATCATGGGCCTTGTATGCCAGGGGCTGGTCATCCTTATTATTTTTATAATTTAAAAATTTTACCAGATGAAATAGAAGGTGTTAGAGTTTTAAAAGGTGTAGAAACAAATATTACTGATATTTATGGTACTCTTGATTTACCATCTGATGCTTTGGAGAGATTAGATATTGTATTGGCGGGAATGCATCTTTTGACAGGGTATGATGGTGGTAGTAAGCTTGAAAATACTAAGGCAATGATTGGGGCTATTCAAAACCCATTAGTAGATATAATAGTTCATCCTGGAAATCCTCAGTTTATAGTTGATGTTCAAGAGGTAATTAAAGAAGCTTTAGAGCATGATGTAGTCTTAGAAATTAACAATAGTTCTTTTCGTAAAAGTCGAAAAGGGAGTTATGAGAACTGTTTAGAGATAGCTGCTCAAGCTAAAAAAGTTGGATTAAAAGTAGTTATTAATAGTGATGCTCATTTTTCTAAAGATGTAGGAAGAGTTGATAAAGCTATTGAATTAGCTCAAAAATCAGGTTTAAATGAAAATGATATATTAAATACCTCTTTAAAGAAAGTAAATACTTTTATCAAACGAAAATTAAAGATAAAAGAAGGTTTAATTGACTAGAGAGATATAATTTTTTAGTTTTGCAGGAGTTAATAATAATATGTAGAAGTTAGTAGATAAAGAGTGGATCAATTAACAATTATATTATACGAGGAGTGAGAATTATGAAAAAATTATCGCAGTTATTGATTATATCGTTTTTAGTAGTCTCATTGACTTCAGTAGCATTAGCAGTAGGTAGTGATATTAAAGCCGGATTAACATACTATAATCAAGGAAAATTAACAAAGGCTAAAACACGTTTCAAAGGAGCATTAAAATCCCCTGGTGATAAAATAGAGGCTTATAGTAATTTAGGATTAATTGCTAAAGAAGAGGGGAATATAGATAATGCTATTAAGTATTATCGGAAAGCTTTGTCTTTAGATGGCAGCTTAGCAGCTAACCATATTAGTTTAGGAGACCTTTATTTAAGTAATGATAATTATGAGGCTGCTATCACGGAATATATAATAGCCGATGGATTAACTTCGCATTTTATCACTGATCAAAAACTAGGTATTGTTAATTATAAGCAGGGCAATTATGAAAAAGCCCTTGAATATTTAGAAAATGTTGTAAAAGATTATAAAGGAGTATATCCTAGTAGTTATTATTTAGGAGCTACATATCGTAAATTGGGCAAAAACCATAAAGCTGAAAAATATTTAAAAGAGGCAATTCAGCTTAATCCTACTTATGTTAGGGCTTATTTAGGATTAGGGGATTTGTATATGGATACAGGACAAAAAATATTAGGATTAAAATCCTATAAGAAAGCAACTAAGATAAATCCTACTTATTATATGAGTCATTTTAAGTTAGCTTATGCTTATATGGAATTAAATAGAGTAGAGCAAGCTAAGGATAGTTTAGAGAAGACCTTACATTTAAAGGCTAACTTTACTAAAGCAAGAGAGATTTTAAATAAATTAAAAAGCATGTAGTAATTAAATTTAAATTATTAAACCTACAATTATCATAATTGTAGGTTTTTTTATGTCTTACTATTTTAATTTTAAGCCAGTATAACCACCTTCCGTTTAGGAAAGATTAATAAGTAGTCAGTGGCAGGAATCAGTTTCTACCGAGTTTCACTGACACTGATATTGATAACTGACACTAATGAAATGGAAGGTGAGATTTATGAGGAAGTTATTAAGCATTTTATTAGCAGCCTTTTTAGTGATTACTATTGTTGGATGTTCATCACAGGATAAAGTGCCAGGTCAAGAGGATCAACCTAGACAAGAAGTGCCTCAGACTGATGAATTTAGTGATCCTGCTGGCCCAGAAAAGTTAAATGATATGACTGAAAAATCAGTAGATGAAGTAGACGAAGTACAAGATTTAGGCTCAGATGCAGAGTTGGATAATCGTAAACAAAAGCCTACTTATCAAGCAGATATTAAACCTATCTTGCAAGAGGATTGTATTAATTGTCATAAGAATGAATCGACAGTAGGTGAAGAAAACAAATTTAGTAATTATCAAGAAATTATGAGATTTGTGAAACCAGGTAAACCTAAAGAAAGTAAATTAGTAATTTCTATTCAAGATGATAATTCAATGAGAAAATATATAAATACAGATGAAATTAATATTATTGAGTATTGGGTTAGAACTGGAGCTAAAAAATGAGCATAAGGAGTGTCTGGTTAATTGCGATTATTAGCAGATTATCATACTCATACTAATTATGGGCATGGGACTGGGTTGATTAGCAATAATATTCAACAAGCTTTAGAAAAAGGATTAGAAGAGTTAGCAATTACCGAACATGGTCCTGCTAGTCAAAGTTTAACTAAATTAGGAGTCAAAGATGCTCTTCAATTATTAGAAATAAAAAATGAAGTTTCAAATTATAACCGGGAGGTTAAAGAGTTAAATATCTTGGCTGGTGTAGAAGCTAATATAGTTAGCTTAGATGGTGATTTAGATATCCCAAATTTTGTTTTAGAAGAATTAGATATAGTTTTGGCAGGTCTACATCTTTGGATTAAACCTCAAGATTTGAAGACAGGTAAGAGACTTATTTTTGATAATATGATTAATTATAGATTAGGTTTAGTTTCTAAGGAAGAAATTAGATATTATAATACTCAAGCCTTAATTAATGCTGTTGAAAAATATGATATAGATATAATCACTCATCCTGGCTTTCAATTAGATATTGATACTATTGAATTAGCTAAGATTTGTCAAAAGAATGATACCCTTTTAGAAATAAATAATAGTCATCAACAACTAACTACGGACTTTATAAATGCAGCAGCTAAAACAGGAGTTAAGTTTGTAGTAAATAGTGATGCTCATAAGTCAACTGAAATTGGGGAAGTCAGTTCTGCTTTAAAATTATTAAAAGAAACAAATATTGATTTAAACCAGGTAATCAATGTAGTTTAACAGTAGAATTCTTCTTAAAAGGAGGAGGAATTTCATGGCTTACAGAATTACTAATAGTAGTTAGATGTTAATGCTATATTTTTACATGGCATGAAATTTGCTAATGGGCAACAAAGGTGATATGATTTATATGAGGTGATAGTATGAAAAATATAGAGTTTGTAATTATTACCGGAATGTCAGGAGCAGGTAAAACTGAAACAATTAGAATATTTGAAGATTTGGGTTTCTTTTGTGTCGATAACTTACCTCCGGCTCTAATTTCTAAGTTTGCTGAGTTATGTTTGCAATCTGAAGGGAAAGTAGACAAGATAGCTTTAGTAATAGATATTAGAGGCAGAGATTTCTTTAATGCTTTATTTGAGGAATTAGCTGCTTTAGAAGAAGAGTCAATAGATTATCAAATTCTGTTTTTAGAAGCATCGACTGATGCTTTAATTCGTAGATTTAAGGAGACTAGACGTAGACATCCTTTAGCTGAAGAAGGTAGGATTTTAGATGCTATAAAATTAGAAAGAGAGAAATTAGAAAGGTTACGTGGTAGTGCAGATAAGATTATTGATACTTCACAGTTGACTATTAAAGAATTAAAAAAGGAATTAAAAGCTAATTTTACCCGTATAGAATTAAATGATAAAATCAATATTTCAATAATTTCATTTGGTTTTAAATATGGAATGCCAATGGATTCAGATTTAATGTTTGATGTTCGTTTCCTTCCTAATCCCCATTATGTTAAATCATTGCGTGCTTTGACCGGCAATGATAAGGAAGTTCAAGATTATATATTAAAATGGCCTGTTGCTAAAAGTTTTAAAGATAAATTCTTTGATTTAATAGACTTTTTAGTTCCTCAATATATTAAAGAGGGGAAGACTCATTTAGCGATCGCTATTGGTTGTACCGGTGGAAAACATAGGTCAGTGACGTTTACTAATAAATTATCAGATTTTTTAAAGAATAAACAATATCATGTAATTATAGAACATCGAGATATTGATAAAGATATTTAGGGGATGACAATTATGAGAGTTTTCAAATGGTTGTATCCAGGTTTAAAGATAAAACGGTGGTTATTATTAGCAGTTATAGGTATTTTATTGATTAGTATAGGAGTTACCGTTACTTTAGGTTTTGATCTTTTGAGTTTGCTTGAAGGTAAATTGGTGACTTTTATTTATAATCTTACTGGTCATTTTTCTGATTGGCTTAATAAGATTGTTGGTTTAACAGTTATTATTTCAGGGATTTTTTGTGTTATTTATGGAATTAGTAAGATGATCAATTCAATTATTGAGGCCTTATTGCCTGGGAATGAAGAGGAATTAGTAGAGCTAATTTATCAACAAAGACATTTAAATAAAGGTCCTAATATTGTAGTAATAGGTGGAGGGACAGGTTTGCCAACTATGTTAAGGGGAATCAAAGAATTTACTAGCAATATTACAGCAGTAGTAACTGTAGCTGATGACGGAGGGAGTTCTGGGATTTTACGTGATGAGCTAGATATCTTACCTCCTGGTGATATTCGAAATTGTTTAGTGGCATTAGCAAATACTGAGGTTTTAATGGAAAAATTATTTCAGTATAGATTCGATACTGGACAAGAATTAAGTGGACATAGCTTTGGTAATCTATTTATAGCTACAATGACAAAAGTAATTGGAGATTTTGAAGAAGCGATTAAAGAATCAAGTAAAGTTTTAGCAATTAAGGGGCGGGTATTACCATCGACTTTAGAGGATGTAACTCTATGTGCTGAAACTAAAGATGGAAGTATAGTCAAGGGAGAATCAAAGATTCCAGAAGTTGATAAAGAGATTAAACGTGTCTTCTTAAAACCTGATGACTGTAACTCGTTGCCAGAAGTAATTAAATCTATTAAAGAAGCAGATGCTATTGTTTTGGGGCCTGGTAGTCTTTATACTAGTGTGATTCCAAACTTATTAGTTTCTGAGCTAAGTGGGGCTATTAAAGAGTCAGATGCTTTAAAAATATATAATTGTAATATAATGACTCAACCAGGAGAAACTACGGGTTATACTGTAGGAGATCATGTTCAAGCTTTGTATGATCATGCTGGGAAAGGTATATTGGATTATGTTTTGGTTAATAATGAAAAAATTTCATCAGATTTATTAACTAAATATCAAGAAGAAGGTGCTGAACCGGTAGACATAGATTTTGAGCGTTTAGAAGAGTTAGGGGTTAATGTTGTGCAAGCTCCTTTGCTTAATAAAGATAATTTAGTTAGACATAATCCCCATAAATTAGCAGAAGTAATTGTTAAATTAATTATTCGATTAAAGCAAAATATAGAACAAGGTTCATTAATTGATCTATATTTACGTAATAAGTTCAAAAAAGATAGGTGATAAGAGATGTCATTTAGTGAGCAGGTTAAGAATGAAGTAGCTAGAATTGATATTGAAAATGACTGTTGTGGTTGGGCAGAGTTAGCAGCATTAATAAGATTAGATGGTTCTTTAGAGATTGTTAGAAAAAGATTAGCTTTAAAGATAGTCTCTCAACAAGCAGCAGTAGCACGGAAAATATACAGACTGCTTAAGAATAGATTTAATTTTTTAACTAAAATAATGGTTAGAAAGGCAATGTATCTTAAGAAGGATAATTATTATATTATTAAGTTACCTCCTCAAAATGGTGTTAAGGAATTATTAATTAATTGTGGTTTAATTAAAGATAATTATGAATTAGATTACGATATTCCTCAACATCTAATTAGTAAGCGATGCTGTCAAAGAGCTTATATTAGAGGAACGTTTTTAGGAGGAGGTTCTTTGAATGATCCAGGTAGTAGTTATCATTTAGAAATTTGGATACACAATTATGATTATGCCCAAAAATTTGTTGAAATTGTTAAAGAAGAGTTTGAGCTAAAGTTTAAGATTAGGACAAGGAAGGATGACTATCTGCTTTATTTAAAGAGTTCAGAAGAAATTGTAAAGTTTTTAAATATTATTGGTGCTCATTCGGCTCTGTTAGAATTTGAGAATACTAGAGTCTTAAAAGAGGTTAGAAATCAAGTTAATCGGATTGTTAATTGTGAGACTGCTAATTTAAATAAGACAGTGGAAGCGGCCAGGCGACAGGTTGAGAATATTAAATTAATTGAAAATATTAAAGGGCTAGATTCATTATCTCCTAGCTTACAGGAAATCGCTAAATTAAGGTTAGATAACCCTTATATTAGTTTTAAAGAACTAGGACAACTATTAAAGCCAACCTTAAGTAAATCAGGAGTTAATCATCGATTAAGGCGTATTGATAAATTAGCTGATAAGATTAAAGAAAATAGATCATTGCTAAATTGAAAAGGAGTTGATAGTTGTGAAGTTAGCTCCAACAATTTCTATGGAACAAAAACAAGAATTAGTTATGACTCCTAAGTTGCAACAGGCTATTGAGTTATTGCAACTGTCTAGACTTGAATTAAATAATCGTTTAGAAAAGGAATTATTAGAGAATCCAGTGTTAGAGTTGGCTGAAGATGGTATGGAAGAAGCAGAGGTAGAAGAACCAGAAGATGAATTTGAAGATTTAGATTGGGAAGATTATTTTGTGGATTCAAGTTCAGATTATTCTAATTACTATAATCAGGATGAAGACGAGTATAATTATGAAAATTTCATTTCAGCTTCATTAACTTTAGAAGAACATTTAAGCAATCAATTACAGATGTTAAGATTAACTCCTAAGGAAAGAAAAATTGGTGAATATATCATTGGTTCTTTAGATAGTAATGGCTTTTTAGATGTATCAGTAGATAAATTAGCTAATGAATTACAGGTAGATAGAAAAAAGGTTGTAGCTATTTTAAATGAGATTCAGCAGTTTGATCCTGTAGGGATAGCAGCAAGAGATTTACAAGATTCATTAAATATTCAGAGTGAGGTTTTAACTTTAGGAAAAGATAAAGGATTGATTAAAGAAATAATTGATGATTATTTTGAATTATTAAGTAAAAATAAAGTTAAGAAATTAGCCAAAAAGTTAAGTATTACTCCTCAACATAGTCAGGAATTAGTGGATTTAATTAAAACTTTAAATCCATGTCCGGCTAAGCAATTTGAAAAAGAAGGCGATACTAAATATATTGAACCAGATTTAATATTAGAAAAAGTTAGTGGTGAATATATAGTAACTATGAATCAGAGTACTACATCTAATTTGCGTATTAGCGCCTATTATCAGAAATTATTAAAAAAATTCAAATCAGATACTGAAGCTAAAGATTATCTGAAAGAAAAGATAGATTCAGCTTTGTGGTTAATTAAGAGTATTGAACAAAGAAGAATGACTATTTATCGTATTGCCAAAGTTATAGCTGAATTACAACAAGAATTTTTAGAAAAAGGTTTTAAATATTTAAGACCACTGACGATGCAAGATGTAGCTGATGAAATTGATATGCATGAATCAACTGTTAGTAGAGCTACTACTCAAAAATATATTCAAACTCCTCATGGTTTATTTGAGCTAAAGTTTTTCTTTTCGTCAGGGATTAAAGCTAAGAATGGAAGGTCACTATCATCAGTTAGTATTAAAAAAATGATAGAGGAAATAGTTACTAATGAAGATGTAACTAAACCATTAAGTGATCAGAAAATAGCAGATAGATTAACTGATTTAGGTGCAGAAGTTTCACGGCGAACTGTAGCTAAATATCGCAATGAATTAGGTATTTCATCTTCTACTAAGCGCAAGAGATATGAGTAACCAGATATCCAGTCAATATATTTCTAATATTAGAAATATATTGACTTTTTAATTATGAATTTAATAAAAATTTAGTTTGTTTTGCAGGAGATTACAAGATAATATAGAATTATTTAAATGGTTCAAGTTTTGCTTTAAAATTATTGGGACATTTTTGGTGTAATGGGTACATAGTTGTCCCAATAATTGTGAGTTAAGTTGAAATTAGTTTATTATAGATAAAAGTTGATACGAATTTGATTTAAATTTATAAAAAAATTATTTAGAATAAATATAATTAATGAATAATCCATATGATATTAATTATATAAAGGTTAATGTATAATAAACATGGGACAATTTTGTCTCAATGGGTACAATTATGACCCTGGAGGTATGAATATAATTTATGAAAGAACTTATTAAAATTCAACAAAAAATTGCACCAGAACTAATAAAAATAGTAGAAAGAAGATATAATATACTTCGAACCATCTTTTATTTACAGCCTATTGGGAGAAGATCTTTAGCTGAAAAATTAGAGATGAGTGAACGTAGAGTTAGGAATAACTTGAACTTCTTAAAAGATCAGCGATACATTGATGCCACCAGTGCTGGTGCTAAAATAACTGAAGCTGGCGAGAAGCTTTTTTATCAATTGAATAGATATATTAAGGTTTTACGAGGTTTAGATGAATTAGAGTTAGGATTGAAAGAAGAGTTAGGTTTAAAAGAAGTATATGTTGTTCCTAGTGGGTTAAATAATATTGAAACACAAAGAGAATTGGGAAAATTTACTGCTGAATTTTTGCAACAAAATTTAAAAGATGAATATACATTAGCTGTAACAGGAGGAACTACTTTAGCCATAGTGGCGGATTTAATGTTAACTAAAAAAGAGTTAACAGATGTAGTTGTAGTTCCGGGACGAGGCGGTTTAGGAGAAGAAGTAGAGATCCAAGCAAATACTATTGCAGCTAAGATAGCCAAAAAGATAAATGGTAAATACCATCTTTTGCATGTTCCTGATAATTTAAATAAAGATTTATTGGAGACACTTACTAAAGAGAGTCAAATTAAAAGAGTACTAAATTTAGTCAAGAATGCTGATATATTAATTCATGGTATTGGAACAGCTGAATTAATGGCTAAAAGGCGTCAGGTTAATTCAAAGAAAATGAATCAGATATTAAATGATGGGGCAGTAGGAGAAGCTTTTGGTTATTACTTTAATCAAGAAGTAGATATAATTTATTCAACTACCAGTGTAGGACTACAGTTGGATGAGTTAGCAAAGATAGAGAAAACTATTGCTGTGGCAGGTGGAAAAGAGAAGGCCGAAGCAATCATTGCTGTTGTTTCCAATAAATATCAAGATGTTTTGATCACTGATCAGCATGCTGGTGAAAGAATGTTAACTTTATTGAGGGGGTGATGAACCAATTTATTTAATAAATTGGTTTGATTTTAAAATTAAAGGTTAGAACTAAATTTTAAGATAAATAATAAGGAGGAAATAATTATGACAAAGAGATTAGCGATTAATGGTTTTGGTAGAATTGGTCGAAATGTGTTTAGAATTATTCAAAAAAGAGATGATGACCTTGAGGTTGTGGCTATTAATGATTTAACAGATGCAGAGACTTTAGCTTATTTACTTAAATATGACTCTGTACATGGAAGATTTGATGGAGAAGTAGAAGCCACTGCTAATGGTATTAAAGTAAATGGAACAGAGATTGAAGTTACTTCAAAAAAAGACCCTGCTAATCTAGCTTGGGATGAAAAAAATATAGATATTGTAATTGAAGCTACAGGAGTCTTCCGCAAACGTGCTCTGTTACAGAAACATTTAGATGCTGGTGCTAATAAGGTTATCTTAACTGTACCGGCTAAAGATGAAATAGATAATACAATTGTATTAGGAGTTAATGACGATGAATTAAAGGATTCAGATAAGATTGTTTCTAATGCATCATGTACAACTAACTGCTTAGCACCAATGGCTAAAGTATTGAATGATAAGTTTGGTATTGAGAAAGGATTGCTTACTACTGTACATGGTTACACGGCTAGTCAAGCTATACTAGATGCTCCAATGAAGAAGACTCGTAGAGGTCGAGCTGCAGCTGAGAATATTATTCCAACGACTACTGGAGCTGCAATTGCTACTACTAAGGTTTTACCGGAGCTAGAAGGAAAGATTGATGGTATGGCTATGAGAGTTCCAGTACCAGATGGTTCTATAGTTGATGGAGTCTTTAATTTATCAACTGATGTAACAGTAGAAGAAGTAAATGCAGCCTTTAAAGAGGCATCTGAAGGAGAGATGGAAGGAGTACTTGGTTATACAGAAGATGAAGTAGTGTCACGTGATATTATTGGTTCTCCTTACTCATCATTAATTGATGCTCAATCTACGATGATGGTTGCCGGTAATCAAGTTAAAGTTTTATCTTGGTATGATAATGAATGGGGATATTCTAATCGAGTAATAGACTTAGCACTTAGATTATAATATATAAAATAAACCGCAAAGTTAGTAAGATTAAAACTACCTTTGCGGTTATATTTTAAAAATGGAGGTGTTGTTTAATATGCAGAAAAAAATTCTAAAGGATGTAAATGTTAAAGATAAACGCGTACTAGTTAGAGTTGATTTTAATGTGCCTATGGAAGATGGGGAAGTAACAGATGACACTAGAATTAAAGCTGCTTTACCTACAATCGAATATTTAATAAATGAAGAAGCTAAAGTAATCTTAATGGCTCATTTAGGTAGACCAGGGGGAGAAGTAAAAGAAGAATTAAGGTTAGACCCGGTAGCTAAGAGGTTAGCTAATTTATTAAATAAAACAGTATTTAAAACTGATGAAACAGTAGGAGCTGAAGTTGAAAAAGCTATTAATGAAATAGAAACAGGAGATGTAGTTCTATTAGAGAATACTCGCTTTAATCCAGGAGAGAAACAAAATGACTCTGACTTCGCGAAGAAGTTAGGGGAATTAGCTGATTTATATGTTAATGATGCTTTTGGAGCGACTCATAGAGCACATGCTTCTACAGCTGGTGTAGCTGAATATACAGATGAAGCAGTGATGGGTTTTTTAATTCAGAAAGAATTAGAGACTATGGGTGACGCTATTCAGGATCCTGAAGAACCATTTGTAGCAATTATGGGTGGTGTTAAAGTTTCTGATAAGATAGGAGTTATTGAGACTTTAATTGAGAAAGTTGATGCCTTATTGATTGGTGGAGGTATGGCTAATACTTTCATTGCAGCTCAAGGCTATGAAATAGGAGATTCCTTATTAGAGGAAGAAAAAATAGATTTAGCTAAAAAATTAATTGATAAAGCTAAAGAAAAAGGGGTAAAACTGTTAATACCAAAGGATGTAGTAATTGCTGATGACTTTGCTGCTGATGCAGAACATAAAGTAGTTTCTGTTAAGCAGATTGAAGATAAATGGCAGGCACTAGATATTGGACCAGAGACAGTGAATGACTTTAAAGATGTAATTAAAGATGCTAAGACTATAGTCTGGAACGGGCCAATGGGAGTATTTGAAATGGCTACTTTTGCTAAAGGGACTTTTGAAATTGCTGAAGCATTAGCCGAATCTGATGCCATAACTATTATCGGTGGTGGAGATTCAGCAGCAGCAGTTAAAAAAGCTGGTTTAGCTGATGATATGACTCATATCTCCACTGGTGGAGGAGCTTCTCTACAGTTTATGGAAGGTAAACCTTTGCAGGCAGTCGAAGCCCTAGATAACAAATAAGTACAAAGATAACTCAAAGTATAGTAATCTTTTAATAAGAAATATAATAATGAATATATACGCAGCCAGTCATATGAAAATCAAGATTGATTTATAGTAAGTAAGTTCTATATATAAATATAGATTAAGAGGAATTGGGAGGAGAGTAATTATGCGAAGACCATTTATAGCAGGTAATTGGAAGATGCATAAAACGAATAGTGAAGCGGCAGAGATGGTAAGGGAATTAGTAAACTTAGTGCAAGGAGTAGATGATGTAGATATAGCTATTTGTGCACCAGCTACAGCATTATCCACAATCAATGAATTAGTTGATAATACTAATGTAGCTTTAGGTGCTGAAAATATGTTTTGGAAAGAAGAAGGGGCATATACTGGTGAGATTTCTCCATTAATGCTTAAAGATGTTGGGTGTGAGTATGTGACCCTTGGCCATTCTGAAAGAAGAGAGTATTTTGAAGAAACGGATGAAGAAGTGAATAAAAAAGTAAAAGCTGCTTTAAAACACGAGATTAAGCCAATTATTTGTGTTGGTGAGACTTTAGAAGAAAAAGAAGCAGGTGAAACAAAAGAAAAAGTTAAGAGTCAGGTTTTGAATGCGTTAAGTGATGTAGATAGTAATAATTTAGCAATAATCACTATTGCTTATGAACCTATTTGGGCAATTGGAACTGGTGAGTCTGCAACTGCTGAAGATGCAAACGAAGTAATTAAATATATTAGAAATGTTTTAAGTAATGAGTTTGGTGATGTAGCTGATCAGATGAGAATTCAGTATGGAGGTAGTGTTAAGCCTCATAATATTGCTGAATTCATGGAGACTTCAGATATTGATGGTGCCTTAGTGGGTAGTGCCAGTTTAGAAGCTCAATCTTTTGCTGAAATAGCTAAGTTTAGTAGTTAAGGGAGGTAATTTATGTGACATCGGTACCCAAACCTTTTGCCTTGGTTGTCTTAGATGGTTGGGGGCTTAATGAAAAGGAGAAAGGTAATGCAATTAAACAAGCTAATACAAATAATTTCGAAAAACTTTTAGATAAATATCCTAATACAGTTTTGGAGTCTTCGGGGAAAGCAGTAGGGTTACCCGAGGGACAGATGGGTAATTCAGAAGTAGGTCATTTGAATTTAGGGGCAGGTCGAATTGTATATCAAGATTTAACTAAGATTAGTTTAGCGATTGAAGATGGATCATTTTTTAAGAATAATGTTATTTTAGAAGTAATTAAGAACTGTAAATGGAATGATTCAGCCCTTCATTTATTAGGGTTATTATCAGATGGTGGTGTTCATAGTCATATTGAACATCTTTATGGATTATTAGAATTAGCTCAAAAGAATGAAATAGAAGAAGTATATATTCATGCTATATTGGATGGTCGAGATGTGCCTCCAAAGAGTGCTAAGGGCTATATTAAGGAGCTTGAGAAGAAGATAGAAGAAATAGGTGTAGGAGAGATAGCAACAGTTAGTGGTAGATATTATACAATGGATCGAGATGAAAGATGGGATAGAATAGAAAAAGCTTATAATGCTATGGCTTTTGGTGAAGGAATTACAGCAGAAAGTGCATTGGAAGCTGTAGAGCAATCTTATCAAGATGAGAATACAGATGAATTTGTTTTACCAACTGTAATAGTTAAAGATAATAATCCTGTTGCTAAAGTAAATGAGAATGATTCAGTAATTTTTTATAATTTTAGAGCTGATAGAGCTCGACAAATCACTCGTACTTTTACTGATTCAGCTTTTCATGGTTTTGAACGTAAGCCAGAAGCACCTAAGGTGCAATTTGTCTGTATGACGGAGTATGATGAGACAATTGATGCTCCAGTAGCTTATCCTCCAGAGACTATTATCAATACTCTAGGAGAAATTTTAGGTAAGAATGATTTAAAACAGTTACGGATTGCTGAAACTGAAAAATATGCTCATGTTACTTTCTTTTTTAATGGAGGTAAAGAGAAACCTAATTCAGGTGAAGACAGAGAATTAATTCCTTCACCAAAGATAGCTACTTATGATGAAAAGCCTGAAATGAGCATTTATGAAGTGGTTAATAGATTATTTGATAGATTAGAGAATAATAATTATGATGTAGTGATTATGAATTTCGCTAACCCAGATATGGTAGGACATACTGGAGACTTAGATGCTTGTAAAGCTGCTGTAGAAGCTGTCGATAAAACTTTACCACAAGTTGTAGATAAGATTTTGGATATGGGAGGGGAGCTTTTAATTACAGCTGACCATGGTAATGCAGAGCAGATGCTCGATTATGAAACTAAAGATTTATATACTGCTCATACTAATAATAAGGTACCATGTATCTATGTTACTCAAACTGAACAGGATATTAAAATAGCTAATGAAGGAACTTTAGCAGATATAGCCCCTACCATGTTGGAAATACTAAATATTGAACAGCCTAAAGAGATGACTGGAAACCCATTATTTAGAATTGATAATTGACAATTAAAATTCTTAAATAATTAGATCATTAAAAACTAAAAGATTATACAATTAAAAAGAGGAGGAAATGAATATGTTTTATACTGCTATTGAAGATGTTTATGCTAGAGAAATTCTTGATTCAAGAGGTAACCCTACTGTTGAGGTAGAGGTGATATTAAGTAGCGGTGCCATGGGTAGAGCTGCAGTGCCATCAGGAGCATCTACTGGTGCTTATGAAGCAGTAGAATTAAGAGATGGGGATGAAGATAGGTATTTAGGAAAAGGAGTTAGGCAAGCAGTTAATAATGTAAATGAAGTAATTGCTCCGGAATTAGTTGGAATGGATGCAACTAGACAGGTAGAAATAGATGAAATTATGATTGAATTAGATGGAACTGAAAATAAGGGGGATTTAGGCGCTAATGCTATTTTGGGAGTTTCATTAGCAGTAGCTAAAGCAGCAGCTCATGCTTTAAACTTACCATTATATAGTTATATTGGTGGAGTAAATGCTAAGGAACTACCAGTACCTATGATGAATATATTAAATGGTGGAGAACACGCAGATAATAATGTAGATATACAAGAATTTATGATTATGCCGGTTGGCGCTAATACATTCTACCAAGCCTTGAGAATGGGAGCAGAAATATTCCATAATTTAAAGAATGTTTTACAAGAGAGAGATTTAAATACTGCTGTAGGTGATGAAGGTGGTTTTGCTCCGAATTTAAGCTCTAATGAAGAAGCACTAGAAGTAATTGTAGAAGCTGTAGAATCTGCTGGGTATGTTCCAGGTGAAGATATTAATTTTGCTCTTGATGTAGCTGCCACTGAAATTTATCAGGATGAAAAGTATATCTTAGCCGGTGAAGGTGTAGAGAAGACATCTGAAGAGATGGTTGCTTTTTATTCAGAATTAGTAGATAAGTATCCAATTATCTCAATTGAAGATGGATTAGCTGAAGATGACTGGAAGGGTTGGCAGCAGATGACTGAAAAATTAGGAGACCAGGTTCAAATTGTTGGAGATGACCTTTTTGTAACTAATACAGAAAGATTAGCTAAAGGAATTGAGATGGGTGCAAGTAACTCTATCTTAATTAAGGTAAATCAAATTGGTACTGTTACTGAGACTTTAGAAGCTATTGAGATGGCTAAGAAGGCCGGATTTACCGTAGTAGTTTCGCATCGTTCAGGAGAAACAGAAGATACTACTATTTCTGATTTAGTAGTTGCTACCAATGCTGGCCAAATTAAGACTGGAGCTCCATCGAGGACTGACAGAGTAGCTAAATATAATCAATTGTTAAGAATTGAAGAAGAATTAGGGACAATAGGTTATTATAAAGGAATTGATGCTTTTTATAATTTATAATTTCAAAATAAAAATAGGGCTGTTTAAGCCCTATTTTTATTTTTTAACCATTAATTGTAATCAAATTTTAATTTTTTGTTGTCTTTTCCATAGAAGTGTGTTAAAATTAATAATGGTAAATTTCTTAGGAGGTGTAGAAAAGGGTGCTATTTTTAAAGATAATTCATATTATAATGTCTATCGGTGTAATTGCTGGAGTTCTTTTACAGTCAGGTAAAAGTGCAGGACTTTCTGGAGCGATTTCTGGTGGTGCTTCTTCACTTTTTGGAAATGAAAATAAAGCATTAAATGAAAAGTTAAGTAAGCTAACTACTGTAGCGGCAGTTTTATTTATGCTAACTTCATTACTATTAGCTGCTTTATAAGTTTTTAATCCCCTAATTTATTTAGGGGTATAATAATATAATAGAATTTAATAGAAAAGAAGGAGGAATATGTTGTGGGGATTTATGCAATACCGCTTGCTGGAATTATAGCATTAATTTTTGCATTTGCACTTAGAAGTAAGGTTAGCAAAGCGGATATGGGGACAGAAAGAATGGAAGAGTTAACTATAGCTATCAATGAAGGGGCTATGGCGTTTTTAAGTACAGAGTATAGGAATTTATCTATTTTTGTAGTAGTTGTAGCAATTATTATTGGAATTTTTCTTAATATTCCTACTGCCATTGCTTTTGTTACAGGGGCAGTTTTTTCAGCTTTAGCTGGTTATTTTGGAATGCAGATTGCTACTAGAGCAAACTCTAGAACTACTAATGCTGCTCGTAGTGGAATGAATGAAGCGTTACAAATCGCTTTTTCTGGTGGAGCAGTTATGGGAATGTCGGTTGTTGGTTTAGGTCTTTTAGGATTAGGTGGACTATACATATTATTTAATGGTAATGTAGAGTATATAAGAGGATTTGCCTTTGGTGCTAGTTCTATTGCTTTATTTGCTCGTGTTGGTGGTGGGATTTATACAAAAGCTGCTGATGTAGGAGCGGATTTAGTTGGTAAAGTAGAAGCAGGAATTCCAGAGGATGACCCTCGTAACCCTGGTGTAATCGCTGATAATGTTGGTGATAATGTTGGTGATGTAGCAGGGATGGGCGCTGACCTATTTGAGTCATATGTAGGTTCTATTGTGGCAGCTATGGCATTAGGTGCTGGATTAGCAGAAAAGATGCCAGAGATTGGAGTTAATTTTGTTTTATTACCGATGTTTATTGCTGCTATTGGTATTGTTGCTGCTATTATTGGAACGCGATTTGTTAAAGCTAAAGATGAAGTTAATTTAGGTGCTGTATTAGAAAGAGGAACTTTAGTTGCAGCAGGTTTAACTTTAGTTAGCACTTATATATTAGTTAATTATTTACTTGGAGATTTAAATTATTTCTGGGCGATTTTGGCTGGATTATTAGCTGGAATTATTATCGGTCGAATTACTGAATATTATACTTCCGATCATAAGCCACCGGTTCAACATATTGCTGATCAATCACAGACTGGTGTAGCTACTAATATTATTAGTGGTTTAGCTGTTGGTATGAGAAGTACTACTTTACCTATTATTGTAATTTCAATTGCGATTTATATAGCTTTTAACTTAGGTGGATTATATGGAATTGCTTTAGCTGCTGTTGGAATGTTATCAACTACTGGTATTACATTAGCAGTTGATGCTTATGGACCAATTGCTGATAATGCTGGTGGAATTGCAGAAATGGCAGAGCTAGAACCTGAAGTTAGAGAGATTACAGATCAATTAGATGCTGTTGGGAATACTACTGCAGCTATAGGTAAAGGTTTTGCTATCGGGTCTGCGGCTTTAACATCATTAGCTTTATTCTCAGCATTTACTGAAGCAGCTAATTTAGAGACTATTGCTTTAACTAATCCAAATGTAATTATTGGTCTCTTTATTGGTGCTGCGTTACCGTTTTTATTCTCAGCAATTACTATGGAGGCTGTAGGAAAAGCAGCTTTTGAAATGATTGAAGAGATTAGACGGCAATTTAGAGATATTCCAGGAATCATGGAAGGTGAAAGTAGACCAGAATATGCTAAATGTGTAGATATTAGTACTGCTGCTGCTTTAAGAGAAATGTTATTACCAGGTGCTATGGCAGTTATTACACCGATAGTTATTGGATTATGGAGCGCTGCAGCTCTAGGTGGTTTATTAGCTGGTGCTTTATCCTCTGGTGTATTGATGGCGATTATGATGTCTAATGCCGGTGGAGCTTGGGATAACGCTAAAAAGTATGTTGAAAGTGGTAATTTTGGAGGTAAAGGTACTGAGACACATGATGCTACAGTTGTAGGAGATACAGTAGGTGATCCATTTAAGGATACTTCTGGACCTTCTTTAAATATTTTAATTAAGTTAATGACTATTGTGTCATTAGTATTTGCACCTTTATTTGTATAATTTACAATAGATGATAACTAAGAATATAATTAAATCAGAATATATGTTAATAAAAAACCTTCTGACCAATTTTAGATTCGGTCAGAAGGTTTTTTTATTTTTTGATTTATTAAATATATGTGAATAACTAAATTATACAAAGGAAAATGATATTAAAGACAGAAATTTAATAATAATAGACTGGTAAAGGAGGAATAATTAGTGATAGAAGTAAAAATCATAGGTTTAGAAGAAGATTTAAATTTAAAGGCTGAATTTAGTGATAATTTATTAAGTTTTTTGCAAAAAAATGATATAGAAGTAGATGCTAATTGTGGAGGAAATGGAGTCTGTGGAAAATGTAAAGTGAAGGTTAAGGGTGAAGTTTCAGATGTGAAAATTAAAGAAAGAGATTTGTTATCTAAATTAGAGTTAGAACGAGGGATTAGGCTAGCATGTTTAACTACTATAGAGGGAGATATTGAAGTTGAATTAATAAGTGAGGGCAGGTCTACTTTACGAATACTAGATGAGGGTGATGAAGACGAGCTACATTTAGAACCATTAATTCAAAAAGATTATTTAGAATTAGAGGAGCCTACTTTAGAAGATCAAGCTTCAGATTGGACACGAATTAATCGTGAGTTTGATGAAGAGTTAAAGGTTAATCTAGATATATTGAATAAACTACCTGATATTCTTCGTAATGCTGAGTATAATATTACTGTAGTTAGACGGAATGGACAGGCAATTGGGATAGAACCTAGTGATACTACAGATTTTAATTATGGTTTAGCATTTGATATTGGAACGACTACTGTAGTTGGATACTTATTGGATTTAACTACTGGAGAGCAAGTAGGAAAAGTAGCTATGGCTAATCGTCAAAGTGATTATGGTAGTGATGCTATATCTAGAGTTAATCATGCTATTCAAGGAGAGACAGGTAGAAATGATCTTCAAGATAGAATAATTAAAGTAATTAATCAAATTATCGTTGAATTAATTGATAAATATCAGATTGAGAAAGAGAGGATATATGAGCTGGTTTTTGTTGGGAATACAATTATGAATCATCTATTATTGGGATTAAAGGCAGATAATGTGGCTAAATCTCCATATGTTTCTGTAATTAATGAGCCTCAAATGGTGCCTGCTAATAAATTGGGGATTGATTTAGGTCAAAATGCTTCTGTTACATATTTACCTAATGTTGCTAGTTATGTAGGTTCAGATATAGTAGCT
Source organism: Selenihalanaerobacter shriftii (assembly GCF_900167185.1). Taxonomy (NCBI): domain Bacteria; kingdom Bacillati; phylum Bacillota; class Clostridia; order Halanaerobiales; family Halobacteroidaceae; genus Selenihalanaerobacter; species Selenihalanaerobacter shriftii. Next base: position 62,211 of record NZ_FUWM01000006.1, on the reverse strand, counting down.
GGGTTACTCACTACTAGAATAGATCAAAGCTCAGACCTTAAGTTATTGGTTGATCTTGGAACAAATAGCGAGATTGTATTAGGTAATCAAGACAGGATGATAGCCTGTGCAGCAGCTGCTGGTCCAGCTTTTGAAGGTGCAGAAATTGAATTTGGTATGAACGGTGTAGAAGGTGCCATAGAAGAAGTCAGAATAAATGATGAACTAGAGATTAGTGTAATTGGAAATCAGCCGGCTAAAGGTATTTGTGGTTCTGGGATTATTTCATTATTAGCTGAGTTATTAAAGAAAGGTATTATTAATAAAACAGGTAAGGTATTATCAGTTGAAGAGATGGATGATTCAGTACCACAGGTAATTAAAGATGCAATTATTGAAGAAGGGAATAATAGAAAAATAATTTTAGTTAATGCAAAAGAAGCTGCTAATGGAGAGCCAGTAACTATTAGTCAAAAGGATATTAGAGCTATTCAATTAGCTCAAGGTGCTATTAAAGCAGGAATTAAGATACTTATGAGTGAATTAGGAGTAGAGAGCAAAGATATTTCTGAAGTTTTAATTGCGGGTGGTTTTGGTAATTATATTCAGCCACAAGATGCAGTTACCATTGGTGTATTACCGACTTCACCTGAAATTAAAATTAAGGGAATCGGTAATGCTGCTGGTAGTGGAGCAAAGGCTGCTATATTGAGCCAAGAAAAACGGAAGATAGCTAAAGAAATAGCTGAAAAAGTGGATTACTTAGAATTATCCGGTAGGCAGGATTTTCAGAATGAATTTATGAGTTCAATGTCATTTGAAAAATTTGAGTAAGCCTTGAAAAAGGAGATTTTATTTTAACATAGAATTAAATTATGAAGAGTAGGTAAGTCTAGGAGGAATTATTATGGAAAGACAGGGGGAAGAGATGTGTTTTGCATGTGGACCTAAAAACCCTATTGGATTAAAATTAGAGTTTGAATTAAATGATGACATCATAGAAAGCAAATTCACCCCTGAGGAAGTACACCAAGGTTTTGATGGCATTATGCATGGTGGATTAGTTTCTACCCTTTTGGATGAAATAATGGCAAATATGCTTTATTTACAAGGTGTTAAGGCTGTAACTGCTAAAATGGAAACTAAATTTAGAAAACCAGTAGAGATTGGCCAAGAATTAACTATTACTGGTTGGATAGAAAGAGAAAAGAAACGGACTATAAATACAGCAGCTAAGATAATTAATCAAGAAGGGCAGAAGGTTGCTGAAGCTGAGGCAGTCTTTATGAGGATAGATGGCAAATAACAAAGACTAGATACTAATACTGTCACTGATACCGACACTGACCATTGACATCGACACTGATCACTGACACTATATATAGGAGGGAGTGTCAATGAAGAGGAATGAAGCATTACAGAAATTAAAAGAAAATCTAAATAATAAAAATCTTATAAAACATTCTATTGCTGTAGAAGCAGGTATGGAGGAATTAGCAAAACATTTTGATAAAGATGTGAAAAAGTGGGGATTGGCTGGTCTTTTGCATGATATTGATTATGAGGAAACAAAAGATGAGCCTAATAAACATAGTATAATAGGCGCTAAAATGTTAGAAGAGTTAGGACTATCCGATGAGATAGTTTATGCTGTAAAGGTGCACAATGAAGCTCATGATTTACCACGAAAAAGCGAAATGGATAAAGCTCTTTATGCAGTTGATCCATTAACAGGACTTATTGTGGCGTCTACTTTAATTCATCCAGAAAAGAAATTAGATGTTGTTGATGTGGACTTTGTAATGAATAGATTTGATGAAACTTCTTTTGCTAGAGGTGCAAATCGTGAGCAGATTAAAGCTTGTAATGAATTAGATCTAGATTTAGATGACTTTATTGAATTAGTATTGGTGGGAATGCAATCTAAAAGTGATGAATTAGGATTGTAATTTTTTGAAATAGAACTAGGTGGTATAATTTAGATATAAATTGGGCACCCTAAAATTATAAAGAAGGGGTGCCTAAAGCATGTTTGATAAATAAGAATTTAATAATTAGGAGGGGTAGGAATGGGCGCTAAAGATGAAATTTTAAACTTTATGCATAATAAAGCATATAAGCCATTAACTGCAGAAGAGTTATTGAATGCATTTGAAATATCGCAGCAAGAAGAAGATATGTTTTTAAAAATATTAGATCGAATGGAGCAAGATGGTGAAATAGTTCAGACTAGAATAGGTAGGTATGGAATACCAGAGAAAATGAATTTAGTAGTAGGGAGACTAGAAAGACATAGTAAAGGATTTGGATTCTTAATTCCTGATGATATAGAAAAAGAGGATGTTTATATAAGTGCTGGTGACATAAATGGTGCAATGAATAATGATCGAATAATAGTTAGAATTAAAGGAACAGAAAATGGAAAGAGATTATCAGGGGAGATTATCAGAATATTAGAAAGAACTAATAAGACAATAGTTGGTGATTTTGAGGCAAGTCAGAACTTTGGATTTGTAGTAGCTGATGATTCACATATTCATTATGATATTTTTGTACCTAAAAAAGAGACTAATGGTGCTAGTCAAGGTCAGAAGGTAGTTGTGGAGATTACTAGATGGCCAGAAGAGAGAAGAAATCCTGAAGGTAAAATTATTGAAATCTTAGGTAATCGAGGAGAACCAGGAGTAGATATTGAAGCAATTATTCGCAAATTAGACCTCCCTAAAGAGTTTCCTAATGAAGTAAAGGAGCATGTAGCAGCTATCTCTGAAGAAATTCCTCAGCAGGAAGCAAAACGTAGAAGAGATTTAAGAGATTTAAAGATGGTAACTATTGATGGAGATGATGCTAAAGATTATGATGATGCAGTTTCTATCGAAAAGATAGGAGATAAAAATGTAAAATTAGGGGTGCATATTGCGGATGTTGCTTACTATGTTAAAGAAAGTGATATTTTAGATCAAGAAGCTAGAAGGAGAGCAACAAGCATTTATTTAGTAGATAGGGTAATACCTATGTTGCCAGAGAAACTATCAAATAATCTATGTAGTCTACGGTCAGGTGAGGATCGTTTAGCAATGACTGTTTTAATGAATTATGACCTAGAGACTGGAGAGTTAACTGATTATGAGATATTAGAAAGTATAATTAATGTGAACCATCGTTTGACTTATAATAAAGTAAAAGAAATATTAGTTAATGAAGATGAAGAGTTGATTCAACAATATGATGATTTTATTGATGAGTTAAGATTAATGGAAGAATTATGTTTAAAATTGAGAGAAAACCGATTTATTCAAGGTAGTATTGATTTTGATTTCCCTGAGACTAGATTAGTTTTAGATGATGATGGTAAACCGATAGATATTATTAAGGTAGAACGAAGTATAGCCGAGAAATTAATAGAAGAATTTATGATTAAGACCAATGAAGTAGTGGCTGAAGATATGTACTGGCGAGAAGTACCATTTATTTATCGAGTTCATGATTATCCGGATCAAAGTGATTTAGAAGCACTAAATGAATTTATCCATAATTTTGGTTATCATATAAAAGGAATAGACAGTGAAACGCATCCTAAAGCATTACAGATGGTTTTAGAAAATGTAAAAGGAGAACCTGAAGAGAAAGTGATTAATACGGTTCTACTTCGGTCTATGAAACAAGCTCATTATGCAGATCAAAATATTGGACACTTTGGTTTAGCCAGTGAATATTATTCTCACTTTACTTCACCTATAAGACGTTATCCTGATTTAATGATTCACAGAATTATAAAGGAAGTAATTAATCAAGGTAAGTTAAACCAAAGTAGAAGTGAGAAATTAGAAGAGCTATTGCCTGAAATCACTGATCATTCATCTATTAGGGAGCGAAAAGCTTCTGATGCTGAGATGGAGTCTAAGGATTTAAAGAAAGTTGAGTATATGCAAGATAAAGAAGGTGAAGTATATGAAGGAATTATTAGTGGCATGATGTCATTTGGTTTCTTTGTAGAGTTGCCAAATTCAATAGAAGGATTAGTTCACGTAAGTAATTTAACTGATGATTATTATATTTATCATGAAGATAAGCAAGCCTATATTGGAGAACGAACTGGAAATACTTATCGATTAGGAGACCAGGTAGAAGTAGCGGTTGATAGAGTGAATTTAGCAGATAGGCAAGTAGATTTAGTCTTAACTTCCAAATAAAAGATAACCTTTATTTGCTTTACCCCTTGACAGATAGAATATAGGTGTTATAATGTTATATGCAGCTTGATTTAAGAGGTGAATAGACTATGAGTAAAAATGGTAAAGTGATTGTGCGAAACCGAAAGGCAAAACACGAATATCATATTGAAGAGACCTATGAAGCAGGAATTGTCTTGCAAGGGACAGAGGTTAAGTCTATTCGCCAGGGTAGGGTTAACCTAAAGGATAGTTTTGCTATAGTTGAAGATGGAGAATTATTTTTGTATAATATGCATATAGCTCCATATAAACAGGGTAATCGTTATAACCATGATCCTGAAAGAGTTAGAAAGCTTTTATTGCATAAACGAGAGATAAGAAGTTTAATTGGTAAGACTCGGGAGAAAGGTTATACTTTAGTTCCGCTTAACCTTTACTTTAAAAGAAATATAGTTAAAGTTAAGTTAGCACTAGGTAAAGGGAAAAATATTCATGATAAGCGGGAAGATATTAAGAAACGTACTGCTCAAAGAGATATTGAGAGAGCATTTAAAGATAAACAACTGAATAGATATTAAGTATAGAATGTAAAATTGCTTTCCAATTATGGGGGTGTTTTGGGAATCGACTTGAGTGTTGACACCAGGAAAGCGAGCCGAGGACTCCTTTCACTCGTAAAATACTGGAAACTTAAAATTATCTGCAAACGATAATAATTACGCTTTAGCGGCTGCGTAAAGCACCGCTACACTTAATAAGTATCTTGTCTGTGGATGCTTATAAGTGTCATAACTAGCAGGCTACTCATCTTCTGATGCTTGTAGGGGGATGGGGAAATTACAAGCTACTAACTTTAGATCCTGCTTATGGGAGCTAAGGTTACGATTCTAAAGCATAAGCTACGCTCGTAGAACCCTGAGTGGAGACTTTTAAGGACGGCGGTTCGAATCCGCCCACCTCCACCAAATTAATAATAAACTTTAAATTGTATGAGAATTACCTTGCAATTTAATTAGTATTATGATAATATATTAATGTTGTTAAATAAATGATAAATATTTGCGTACGGGTGTAGCTCAATTGGCAGAGCACTGGACTCCAAATCCAGGTGCTGCGGGTTCAAGTCCTGCCACCCGTGCCATTTTTTTATATTTATTTTGCTATTTTACCTTGCTTGTACCTATTATGATAGGCTTAAGCGACGATATTGTTATGTTAATAATATGTTTAAAATAATTAATTTATGAGCATTGGATTTCATTGTATTTTGATGATGATCCAGTGCTCAGTTTTTTTATTTTAGATAAAACTTCAATTCATTGTTTATCCTTCTTTATTCATAGACAAGCAAAACCCTGTTAGGAAGAACAATTTTAAAAAGAATGAATAGTATATGAATTAGAAGGAGGCTGTATATGTCATTAGAAAAAAAGCTTAAAGACCAGGTGAAAAAGAAGATTAAAGGACAAATAAGAACTAAAATTAAAAAAGAGATTATTAATGTTGTAAAAGAAGCTGAATTTCCAGTTGAAGATTTAGAAGTTTTATTTAATTTATTTCCAGAAGGAAGAGATACTGTCTATAAAATTAGTAGTTTCGAATTTACAGTTGGTGAGGCTGAAAAGTTATTAGAAAATGATGACTTTCCATTTAAAAATCCTGAAGAAATTGCTAATGTTATTTTAGAACGCTTAGAAATTTAAATTATGAAAGAATAAACCTCCTGGATATCCAGGAGGTTTACTAATTAAAATTTTATTTTTTATTTATATGTTTTCCTACTTCCTGGTCTATTCCCTTAACATGATTAACTAACCAATCTGCCGCTTTTCTATTAAATTTCATTAAGGTTACTGCACCTACTTCTTTTTCTTCAATCTCTTTTTGAAACTCCAATACTTCATTTACAAAATTATCATGAATATCTTTATGGATATCACAATCAGGATAATCATACTTTTGTTGAAGTTCTTCTTCATCATTAAAGTGTTTTACAGTATAATCAGCTAAAAATTCTAAAGTCTTTTTAAACTCGCTTTTTCCCTTATTTGAACTGCTAGCAATAATTAAATCATTAATTCTTTTAAAAAGTTCCTTATGTTGCTCATCAATCTTTTCTACTCCAACAGAATAACTATCATCCCATTTAATAATCTCCATTTCCTCTTCTGTGCTTTTTTCTACATCTATGTTAGAATTATTCATTGAATCATTTACATCCTTACTTATCTCTGCAAGGTCATTAGAAGAACTCATTACCACATCAAAAATTTCTGAAATGTTCTCCGATTTTTTCATTAACATATCACTATTTTCAGCTAAATTTTGAGCAGAAACAGCCGTTTGTTCAATCATTTCTGCTGTCTGCTGACTAACTGTCTCGATTTCAGTAAAGACTTGGTTAGTTTCTTTTGCTACCTTTTTTCCTTCCTTAGCTTGTACATTTACTTCTTTAATAGAATTTAATCCTTCACTTGATTTAGTTTGAGTTGCTTCAACTATTTCTACAATATTACTAGTAGCATCAGCAGTTTCTTCGGCTAATTCTCTAATTTCTTCCGCTACTACCGCAAAGCCCTGACCATGTTCTCCTGCACGAGCAGCTTCAATGGCAGCATTTAAAGCCAATAGATTAGTTTGGTCTGCTATATTAGTAATTAATTCTATAATCTCTCCTATTTCCTGAGAATAATCATTTAACTCTTGCATAACTTCTATAGTTTCATCAACTGCATGATTAATATCCTGTATACTGTTAATTGTTTCTTGAATATTATTCTTTCCTAAATGAGTATGAGAAGTTGCTTCTTCAGCAAAACTTGTTACTTCTTCAGCACTAGCTGATATATCTTGAATACTAGAAATCATATCTTCTATAAGATCATTTGTATCTTCTACCTCTGAATTACCTTCTCGAGAAGAAGCTGATAACTCATGACTATAGATAGATAGATTACCAATTTCACTTTTGATTTTTTTAATAATTTCTCCCTGGTTGCTCCCTGATCCGCCAAAGGAATCTATTAATTCATCTTTTAATAAACCTATTTCATCACCACTTGTTACTTTCAAATTAGATTCAATATCTCCTGTTTTAATTTCTTGTAACCACTTGATTGCTTCATTTAGTCTATTTGTCACTAATTTATTTAATAAAAATTCAAATAAAATTAAGCCAAGTAAAATAGTAATAAAAATTTCTGTTACTCCCGTAAAAAAGTTTCCTACTATAATACTCAATAAAAGAATTAAAATTACTCCAATTCCAAATTTCAAATGTAAACCAATATTTTTCTTTCGTACTTTAGAATTCATAAATTTTCCTCCTCTTAGTATTCTCTCTAGCACTAACATATTATAGGTTTTTGCTGTCATAAGTATAAGTAAATTTCATGAAAATTAGCTTTATCATTGCAAATATTTATAGTAACTAAACTAAAAATATTACAAAGTAAAATGCCATTATTATGTTTATTCGACAAAAAATAATATTCTCCTTTGAAGAAATTATGGATGATTACTAGGATAATACAATATCAGAAAGATTTTCGCTATAATAAAATTATACTAGGTAATTCAAATCAATTCTGAAACCGAAGTTTATCCAAAATGACAGAGCACTGGACTCCAAATCCAGGTGCTGCGGGTTCAAGTCCTGCCACCCGTGCCATTTTTTTATATTTAAAAAAATATGCATATTAGTACATAGTTTGGACTAGCAATACTTGACAATTATAATAAATTATTATATAATTTAGTTGCCCCTATGTTAGGGGGGCAATAGGATAAAAAATTAAGGAGTGATTATGGATGCTTACAGTTACTGATAAGGCAGTTGAAAAGTTTCAAGAACTGTTAGAGGATGAGAATAAACCAAAAGCTTTAATTAGAATTTTTCTACAGTCAATTGGCTGAGGTGGCCCAGACTATGGATTGACTCTTGTAGAGTCAAAAAATGATGATGATGAATTAGTCGAAGCTAAAGGGCTTAAATTTATTTTAAGCTCAAAAATTGTTGATCAATTGAACGGAGCACAAATTGATTATAAAAAGTCATTCTTTGGTAGTGGATTTGCTATCACTGGCGGCAATCAGCCACAAGGCAGTTGTTAATTAAAATATTTAAATAAACTATATATTAACTAAAGAAAGCCTGTTCTCGTTAACGAGAACAGGCTTTCTTTATTATTCATAATAAAGAATCATTGCTAAAGAGCACTAAGGTTATAATAAATGTCGAAAAATAAAAGGATTAACAGAAAAATTACAGAATGATACATATATATAGATAATGGATATATATATCATTCTTCTAAAGGCATTTATGAATTCATGTGGATTATTGTAACTATATTGATAGTCTTTTGTTAGCAATTAGTAAGAATGATATGTTAAAATATTAACTGAAAAGTCAATAATTTGTTGAGGGAGCTTATATTTTGAAATTCAATAATTTTGTTATAGGGAGCTGTAATTTATGGGTGATATAGTTGTTAAGTCTAAATTTATTCCTCCTAGATGTCAAAATAGGTTTTGGCATAATAAATTTTTGTGGAGAAAATATAAAAAAATCAAAGAGTATCCCTTAATGATTTTAGAAGGTGGTCCAGGTTACGGTAAGACTACTACGTTAGTTAATTTTCTTACTACTAATTCTCCAGATGCTCATTATTGGTATAGTATTGAAGAAAAGAAGATTGATACTACTACTTTTTGGATTAACTTAGTTAATGCTTTTGGAGTTGGGAATAAAAAAATTGAAAATGCTACTTCTTCTTTATTACAAGAATTAAAACAAAAAGATTTAAGTATAAATACATTCATAAAAAAATTAATTAATATTTTAATAGATAATTTAACTACTGACACCTATTTAATACTTGATAATTTTCATCTTGTTTTAAATAATGAATCGATTTTAGAATCTCTTAGTTATTTTATAGAATCACTTTTTTCTTCACTGCATTTAGTAATTTTAAGTAGGCAAAAGGTCCAATTTCCTAAATTATCTACTTGGCAGGTAAAGGGGGAAGTAGCAATAGTTAAAGAGAGAGATTTTATATTAGATCAGCAACAAGTAGAAGAATTGATTTCAGTACAATATGACCTTCAACTTAATACTTCTGAGATAGAAAAGATAATTAAGACGACGGATGGATGGTTGCTAGCTATTGATTTAATGGCTAGAAAATTGAAAGAAGGAATGAAATTAGAAGAAATCTTGTCTAAGGAAGATAATACTTTTGAGATGATTTTTGATTATTTAAAGTATGAAATCTTAGATGATTTAAATCATAGGTTGAAAGAGTTTTTATTGAAGACTGCTATATTAAAGAAGTTAGATGTTAGGATTTGTGATCAATTATTAGATATTGATAATAGCCAAATGATATTAGAGAAATTAGTTACTAAATCAAGTTTTATTGAAAGAATAGATCAAGGTCAATATCGTTATGGAAAACATTTTCATGAAGCTTTAAAAACGAGAACGGATAAAGTATATGATCAAGATGAATTACATGATAAGGCTAAAAAAATTTATTTAAAGAATAATTATTTTGACGAAGTTTTATATCATAGTCAAGAACTAGAAGAAAATGATGAAATAGCTCAATTAGCAGTTGCACATAGTAAAGAATGGTTAAAAGATAATGAATTTGGTTTATTACGAAAATATTTAACAGCTTTATCTGAGGAAGCATTCCATGCTTATCCATTATTATTAATCTATAGAGGAAATTTAAATTGTTGCTTAGAAGAATTTGAATTGATGATTGAGAATTATCAACAAGCAAAATATATCTTTCAGCGACAGAATAATAATGAAGGTATAGTTATAGCTTTAATAAGACTTACTAGATCATATTTTTATATAAAATCCACTAAAGGTTTAGATTATTTTCAAAAATTAAAGGGATATAAAAGAGAATTATCAACAGACCAAAAGGATATGTATACATATTTAAAGATTAAGAGTAAACTTATACAAGGTGAGGTTAAAGAAGCAGATAATTTAGTAAAAGATGTTCAAATTAGTGATAAGTATTATAATAGTTTAAAATCTAGTCTTGCTTTTAGAAAAGGTAATTTAAAGGAAGCTTTAAAGTTAATAAGAAAAGTAGGAGATTTTAATAAATATTTTTGGAATTCGATTTCTTTTCATAATAATCCGCTTTTTTATCCTATATTATATCATTTATTTAGAGGTGAAGTTGATGAAGCCCAGACGTATATATGGGAAAAATTAAAATCATGTAATGGAATTAATAAATCATTACTAGAATCATATCTAGTATTTAGTTATCGTTTATCTAGTGCTCATCTGATAGAGTATTATAATAAAGAATATATTCATATATTAGATGCTATAAATAAGCTATCTTCTCCTTTAGATTTAACTTGGCATAAGTTCGAAGTATTAGCACAATTAGTTTCTTTCCAAGCATTCTATGGGAATATAGAAGAAGGAATAAAATATGGCAAAAAAGGTTTAACGTATGCTGATGAACAAAGAGATAAATTTGCTAAAGGTATTCTGTTACGAGGACTTGGTTTTAACTATTACTTTAATGAAGAATTAATGAAGGCAGAAAATCATTTTAAAAAATCTAGATATATTTTTATAAATATAAATAATAAATTACAATTAGCTTCTTCATTAATGTGGCTAGCATTAACATTATTTAAACTTAATAAAGAAGTTGAGTTTGAAATTATTATGAGTAAATTTTTACAAATAATCCAGGAGAATTCATATGAATATCTTATTTTAAAGTCATCATTAATTGGTACTAGTGACCCTAATTATTTTATTCCTATTTTGATAGAAGCTCGTAAGTTGAAGGTTAAATCTGACTATGTTAATAAATTATTAAATGAACTTGGTTTATCAAAATTAAATAGGCATCCGGGGTACCCTTTAAGGGTCCAAGCTTTAGGTGATTTTAAATTATTTCGTGGAAGAGAAGAAGTTGTAGAAGAGGATTGGAAAAGAAAGAAAGCTAAAGAGCTTTTTAAATTATTCTTAGTTAATCATAAAAAATTAATTTCTAGAGGAAAGATTTGTAATTTATTATGGGCAGATAAAGCGATTGAGGCAGCTAAAAGAAGTTTTAATGTAACATTAAATGCATTGAATAAAATTTTAGAGCCAACAAGGTCAGCACAAGAAGAACCATATTTCATCATTAGACAAGGATCTTCTTATGGCTTAAATATAAGTATTGCTTATGATTATGATGTAGCTCTATTTGAAAAGTTGTTTAACAAAGGCAAGAAAGCAGATGAATATATAATTAGGATAAACTATTACCGCCAAGCTATTAATCTATATAAAGGTGACTTATTACCAGGTGATTTATATCAAGATTGGATTACTAAAGAAAGAGAAAGATTCATGAGTTTATTTTTAGATATGGCTGATGAATTATTAATATATTATTATCAGAATAGGGAATATGAAAAATGTATTAAATTAACAGATAGAATGTTAGAGATTAATAAACACTTTGAACAGGCATATTTTTATAAAATGAAAAGCTATAATCAAATGGGGCAACGGTCTTTTGCAATTAAAGCTTATCAGAGTTGTAAAAAAGTTTTAAATGAGGAATTAAAGATTAATCCTAATTCTAGGATAGAAGAGTATTATAGGTCAATAACTTTATAGTTTGAATATATTAAAGGAGTCATCTTATTAATAAGATGACTCCTTTAATTATTTATTTAGGTATGTAAGTACATTGTAAGTGAGATGTAATCAGTTAGAAAGGTTAATATGTTAAAATATAGTAGAATAAGAATTATATTAAAGGAATTGGAATAATAAATGAAGAATAAAAAACTATTTGTCATTTATATATATAGGCTAAAAAGATTTTGAAAGGAGAAATGGTTTGAAACCAAATAGTAGTGAACTTAATGAACTGAATATGACACTAAATAAAAAATTAGTAAAATTATCTAAGTTAGTTGAAGTAAAGAATGATTTAGTAAATAAAGAAATCATAAATTTGAGCAAAGAAATAGATAAAATAGTATTAAAGATACTTAATAAAGAAGGAAAAAAGAGATAATAGTCGAAATAACTAATATAATATACAAGAAATATACTTTATATATAAATGCATACATAATAAGCTTATTAGCGACAAATTTTTTGTATAAACTTATATAATTTATAACTACATAATATTTTATAGGATGTTTTTTATATGATATTGCATGTGCGACAACTCACAAGATTAATAATTAAAATTTTCCGTGAGAAAGGCATACCTTTTGTAAAGAAAGGGACGCAAAGCTATGAGTCTAAGGTATAGTTGATTTTATACTAAGACTGTCTGGCTTCCATGGGATAGGTGTAACAACAAACCTTATCCCTAATTAGGGATAAGGTTTGTTGTTTTTGGCTTTTATCATATATATTTAGAGATTTAAATTAGTTAGGGAGGTGATAGCTTGGCTAAATCTAGTCAGGTATTTCAAAACATAATAGATGACTTAAATTATAGTTTGAAGCACAACATAGAATCTTTAGAAGATATCATTGATAAGACTGAAGACTTCTATGGATTGATTTCAAACCGATTACCTGAGATTGAAGAGAATATAGATGAAACTATTGAGGAAACTAAATTATTAATTAATTATTTTATAGAAACTGATGAACCTGAATCTGAAATCGATACTAACTTTCAAATGAATGAGGTGTTAGAAAACTTAGAAGAGAAGATTCATCAGGTCTATGATTCATTATCAGCTAGAGATAAAGTATCTGAGATATTAGATGATTTTATAATGGATAATGATGAAGAAGAAGCTCAATTCATGGAAGTATTAAATTTAATTGAAGAGTTAGAAGAAGTATTAAGTGAGCTAGAAGACCTTTCAATTAATGCTATTATAGTTTCAGCTAAGGCTGGCAAAGATGGGGCAGGCTTTAGAGTGATCTCTAATGAGATTAATCGTTTAGCTGCTAATATTAAAGATAAGTATGAATTTATTGAAGAGAGTATATTAACTTTACAGAAGTGGTATCAAGGGTTTACAGGTGATTTAAATGAGTTAGGAACAATTGAAGAAAATATTTCATCTAATTACCGAATGGAAATTAAAGAGATATTTGAAGATATATTAGATTCATTACAGACTATTGCAGATATGTTAAAGGACTTTATGGGACATATTCAACAATCTGTAGAACCTATCTACGATATTATTATTCTAGCTCAAAATCAAGATATAATTAGACAGAATTTAGAGAACTTAATTGAAATTATGTTAAGTACTCAACAAGAGATTAAGGATTTTGAGGTAGCTAATAGTGAAGAGGAAGTTATTTTAAACAAGTTAGTCTTTATTACTGAAGTGTTAAATTTATCTAAAAAATTAATGAATAACATTTTGAAGCAATTACACGATTCATTATTCACGATTCAAGAAGAGTTTACTCAGATGAGTTCTGATTTGAATGAGATTAGAGAGGATGGGGAGCAGTTAAGTCTCTTTTTTGCTGGAGGTTCTAATGGATCTGGATCGACAGATAAGGTTAGTTTAGAATTGATTTATCAAAGATTAATTGATTTTATTCCTAAATTAACAAGTGAATTAGAGGGAATAGAAGATAGATATTCCCATTTAATCAGTGATAAAGCAGTGTTTTATGAAAATATGAATAAGATTCAAGATCAATTCTCAGATATTAGTGGGGTTGCAGGTCAATTTAATAAGATTAAACTTTTGGCTAAGATTGAATTTACCCGGATGTTAGGTACTAAGAAAGATTTTGCCAAAGATATTGAATCAGCAATTAAAGATTTCATTGACTCTAGTAAATATAATCAACAGGCATATAATGACTTAAAAGAAAATTTAGAGACTAATTACAGTCAGTTTATAGATATATCGGTAGAAGTTAAAAATAAGATTAATCAATCTACCCAAACTATTGCAGATTCAGAAGAAAAATTATTATTAACTAAGCAGTTAATTAAGGAAGCTATTCAAGCTTTACAGCAATCTATTGATGGTTTAGTCTGTGAAATAGAGACAGTTAATCAGCAGATAGATGAATGCTACACTTTACAAGATCAAGGAGAAGAAATTATTGATTCTTTAGAAGAGTTTGAGTGTAAAGCTTTACAATTAAAAGAAGATTATTTAACAAAAATAGGTCAAGATGATTGGGTAGGACATAATGAAAGACTACAGGAGTTAATGAATGAATTTACTAGTTATTTAGAACGAAAGACAGCTCAGGAGGAAATTACTGATTTAGAGATAGATGTAGGTAGTGAAGGAGGAGAACTAACATTATTTTAAGAGAGGAGGTAGGATTAATGAGAGTTAAGGAATCACAGGATGAGGTAATGATTTACATAGAAAGTAAGAATATAGATATTACTAATTCTAAACAATTAAAAGAGAAGATATTTTCATTTATTGACCAAGGGATTAAAGAAATCATTCTAGATTTTTCTGAAGTGCAGATGATTGATAGTTCTGGTATAGGGAAATTATTATTAAGCCAAAAAAGATTGAGTGAGGTTAATAGTAAATTATCTTTAGTTAATATTAAAAGTGATTATATAGAAAAAATTATTAAGTTAATTCATCTAGATGAAGTTATTGAGGTGAAGGAGGGATAATATGGTTGCTGATTCAGCAATAGAACTACAGATTCCGGAAGAGTTAACTATCTATACTGTACAATCTTTTAAAGATAAGATTCTAGGCAGATTAGATATTAAAGAAGATTTAATTTTAAATTGTCAAGATATGAATATTATTGATGGAGCAGGTATTCAATTATTATTATCTTTAGAAAAGACAGCTTTAAATGAAGAATTTAATATATTCTTTAAGAGTCCTACAGACAGTTTTAAAGAGAGCTTAAAGTTAGCAGGAGTTAGTGAACTATTCAATGTAATTGAGGAGGAAGTGAATGATGGGCAAGAAGATATTAATTGTTGATGATTCAAGAACTGTTCGTTCTTCAGTTAAGTATACTTTAAAAAAAGAAGGGTATGAAGTTATCGTAGCTAAAAATGGAGAAGATGGTTTACAAAAGTTAAAAGAGAATGATTCACCTACTGAAAGGCCAAAAATGATTATTACGGATGTTAATATGCCAAAAATGGATGGTATTACTTTTGTACAGGAAGTTAAAAAGGATAGCAAGTTTAAATTTATTCCTACTTTAATTTTAACTACAGAGTCACAGGCAGAAATGAAGAAGAAAGGTAAAAAAGCAGGAGCAGCTGGATGGTTAGTGAAACCGTTTGAGCCGGAGCAGTTAATTAGTGTAGCCAAGAAATTTATTAGATAAGAAAGCTAGATAGAAAGGAGGGGCAAGATGAGCGATGAGAATTTAATTAATATTTTTATTGAAGAGGCAGAAGAGCTTCTAGCTAATTTAGAGATTGATTTATTACAATTGGAATCTGAGCCAAATAATCATGATTTAATCAATAGAATATTTAGAGCAATGCATACTCTTAAGGGGAGTGCTAGCTTGACTGGATTAGATCAAATAGCAGATTTTGTTCATCATGCTGAAGACTTATTAGACAGACTCAGGAATGGTTCTTTAAATATTAATTCAGAGATAATTAATTTGCTTTTAGAAAGTCGAGATTTAGTTGAAGATATGGTAAAGTCTATTATTGAACCGAAATACGAATTTGATGTAGCAAACGTACAAGAGGTAAGTAAATCATTACAATATTTTTTAGGTATTGATGATGAGGATGAAGTAGTATCTCATGCCAAAGTAAAAGGTAGCAGCATAGATGAAGAAAGAGTTTATAAAATAAGTCTTGATTTTAATTCTAACTTATTCGTAACAGGGACTGATAATTTATTATTAATTAGGGAATTAAGTGATTTAGGAGAAGTTCTTGATAGAAATATTAATCTAACTAAGATTCCTGATATTTATAATCTTGATCCAGAAGAGTGTTATATAAAACTAACGTTACTAATTAAGACTAAAGAGCCTATTGAAAAAATTAATGATGTATTTATCTTTATTGAGTTTGATAATAAGATAGAGATAGAAGATATTACTGAAAATTTCACTCAAGGTTTAGATTTAACTTTAGCTGATAAAAAGACTGGAGAAATATTAGTAGAGAAAGGGATTTTAGAGGAAGAAGATATTCAAGAGGCATTAGCTAAACAGAAAAAAATTGGAGATGTTTTAGCAGAGGACGGTAAAGTCAATAAAAAACAAGTAGAGAGTATAGTTAAAGAGCAACAAAAAAGTCGAGAAATTAAAGCTAAGAGTACAGTTAAGGTTGATACTGATAAATTAGAAGCATTAATGAATTCTATGGCAGAATTGATCATTTCTCAAGCTAAAGTAAGAGAGTTAGCATTAAAGAATAATGTAAATTCTAATATGAAATTAGTAACCTCTTTAGATGAGATGGATAAACGAATTCATAATTTACAAGAAGAGATTATGAAAGCAAGGATGGTTCCAATCGGAAATACATTTTTGCGTTTTAGAAGATTGGTAAGAGACTTATCTAAAGAGCAAGGAAAAGAAGTTGATTTAGAGATTAAAGGTAAAGAAACCGAGTTGGATAAAACTGTTATTGAGAAGATTGGGGATCCATTAAAGCATATGATTAGAAATTCCATTGATCATGGGATTGAGTTACCTGAGGTAAGAGAAGAGAATGGAAAACCTAGAAAAGGGACTATTACGTTAAATGCTTATCACCAAGAAGGGAATATAATAATAGATGTTTCAGATGATGGTCAAGGACTAGATAGAGATAAAATCTTAAATAAGGCTGTTAATCAAGGTGTAATTGAAGCAGAACAGAATTTGACAGACGATGAGGTTTATCAATTAATCTGTGAGCCAGGTTTTTCGACGGCTCAAAAAGTAACGGAGACTTCTGGGCGTGGGGTTGGCATGGACGTAGTTAAGAGTAATATTGAAAACCTGCGAGGTACTATTAATATTTCTAGTGAGCTAGGTCAAGGAACTACTTTTAAATTAAAAATTCCGTTAACTTTGGCTATTATTGATGGCATGGTAGTTAAAATAGGTTTGGATCATTTTATTATTCCGTTAAATTCGATTGTGGAATTTACTCAGCCTTTAGAGCAGCATGTAAAGACTGTCAAAGGAAAAGGTGAAGTAATCAAAATTAGAAATGAATATGTTACTCTTACTAGACTACATAAAGTACTTGACATAGAGGCTAAAGAGATTAATCCAACAAAAGGAATCTTAGTTATTGTTCAAGAGAATGGAAAAAAGACATGTTTATTAGTGGATGAAATATTGGGACAACAGCAGGCAGTAGTCAAGAGTTTAGAGGATAATTATACTTATGTAGAGGGTATGGCTGGAGCTACTATTTTAGGAGATGGAAATGTAGCTATGATTTTAGATGTAGCTACAATACTAAGAATGGCAGTCAGATAGGAGGGGAATTCATGCAAACAGAAGAGCACAATGATAATACCATGAATATTTTAAATCAACAGTTGACGAATATTTCTGCTGAAAATCAGTTTGTAACCTTTAGAGTTGACGATGAGGAGTATGGAGTAGATGTATTAAAAGTACAGGAGATTATTAGATATCATCAACCGACTAAAGTACCAAATGCTCCGGAAGTAATTAAAGGTGTTATTAACTTTAGAGGGGAAGTCATTCCAATTGTTGATTTAAGGAAAAAGTTTAATCTTGAATTAAGAGAATATGACAGCTTTACTGTAATTATTATTTTGGAGGTTAAGGATAAGATTGTAGGAATAATAGTCGATCATGTGTCGGATATTTTGAGTTTTTCTAAAGAAGATATCCAAACAGCTTTAGAATTTAGTTCGGATATTAAAACAGAATTTATCAAAGGTATGGCTAAGCTTGATGAGCGATTGATAATATTGTTGGAATTAGAAAAGCTTTTATCTTTTAAAGAATTTAGAGCACTTAATCGACTAGATGAGGGAGAAATGAGTGAAGAAGGACAAGTAACAGATAAAAAGGAGGATATAGTAAAAGACGAATCTGATGATGAATTAATAGAGGACGATGGATAAGAGAGTTGATTTATTATGGATTTTAAAGTAAAGATTAGTGATAAGGCATTTAATCAAATCAGTGAATTAATGCAGCGAACAATTGGTTTAAATCTATCAACTAAGAAGAAAGCTATGGTTCATTCACGTTTATCTAAACGCTTAAGAGAATTAAATTTAGATAGTTTTGATGAATATTATCAATTACTAAATGAGAGTGAAAGTGAATTAGTTCACCTTTGCAATTTATTAACTACTAATGTAACTAAGTTTTTTAGAGAAAAGTATCATTTTCAATTTTTACAAGATCGAGTATTGCCTCAAATTAAAGCAGATAAATGTAATAAGAAGATTAGAATTTGGAGTGCAGGTTGTTCTAGTGGAGAAGAGGTTTATAGTTTAGCTATTATTCTAAGAGAATTTTTTGATGATGATTGGGATATTAAGATTTTAGCTACAGATATTAATACTGAAGTTTTGAGATTAGCTAAAAAAGGGATTTATCATCAAAGACAAATAAAACCGATTCCTTATAAATTATTAACAAAGTATTTTAAGTTAGGAGAAGGTAAGAATAAAGGTTTATTTAAGGTAAAGCAACATTTAAATGAATTGGTTGTATTTAAAAGGTTAAATTTAAATCAAAGTACAGAGTATCCTATTAAATCAGAATTAGATTTTGTTTTTTGCAGAAATGTATTTATTTACTTTAAAAAAAAGACTAGAGAGCAAGTTTTACATAGGTTCTATAATTATATCAAGGATAATGGGTATTTATTTTTAGGACATTCAGAGTCTATTAATGGTTCAAGTGGTTTAGCTGAGAAGTGGAAATTAATTCAGCAGACGACTTATCAAAAAATGAAGTGAAGGATGTTTAATAGTGAAAAGCAGGTTAAAATTCAAAATGAGGACAAAGGTCAAGAAGATTTTTGCTGGAGATTTTTATACCACTAGAGATAGGGAAGAGATTATCTCTACTTTATTAGGTTCTTGTGTTGCCACTTGTTTAATAGATAATGTCAATTCAGTTTATGGGATGAATCATTTTATGTTACCAATGGAGCTAAAAAGAAAAGATAAGGATAAACTTGGCAAGTATGGGTTAGATGCTATGGAGATTTTGATTTCAGCAATGCTTAAACAAGGTGCTAATTTAAAGTATTTAGAAGCTAAACTTTTTGGTGGAGGAAGAGTTGTTAAATCAAGTTATAGTAATGTTGCAAAGGCTAATGTTGACTTTGCTAAAATGTATTTAGAACAGCAACAGATTCCGATAATTGCTCAAGATGTTGGGGGTACTTATGGGCGTCAGATTTACTTTTACCCTAAAGAAGGAATTTATTCTCGAAAGATAAAATCTACTCATCAAGAGTTAGCTTAAACTATATTAATTAGGATAATTATAAAGGGGGAATTACTGTGTTAGATTTTATTAAAAGAAGAATTACAGTGCGTAATAAATTATTAGTATTAATTTTGATTCCTTTAATCTTAGTCTTAGGTGGATTAGCTTACCAAAATTATAATTTAGCAGTAGATGAAGTTACTGATACTGTAAGAACTAATGGCCTTCAGCAAGTCAGAGGAAATGCTAAGGTAATTAATAATTGGTTAGAAGCTAAGGGAAACGAAGTAAAAGTATTAAGTCGGACTTTAGAATTAAAAGAAAATTGGAATCAACAAGAAGATGTTTGGACTATAATTAATAAATTAGAAGAAGAGGCTATTAAAGGTACTTTTGCTAATTTGATGTTGATTGATTTAAAAGGACAAGCTTGGACTACTAAAAATAAGTCTTTATATAATTTAGAAGACAGAGAATACTTTAAAAAAGTTAAACAAAATAATGAATTAGTAATTGGTAAACCTATCAAATCGAAATTAAGTGGTGAAGACGTTTTTGTAATAGCAAATTCAGTGAAAGATGAAAATGGAAAGACAGTTGCTATTATAGCTGGAAGTGTTTTATTAGAGCCATTCCAAGAAATTGTAAATGATTTTAAAATGGGTAGGACGGGTTATGGTTATGTAGTTAAAGAAGATGGAATGCTGATTGCACATCCTTCTAAAGCTATGAAGCTTAATGTGTTGAATCCAAATAATGAAGGGGTTAATCAACAACTTGCAAATATTACTAAGAAAATGGTAGCTGGAGAGAAAGGAGTTAATAAATATAGTTTTGATGGTGAAGATAAATATGCTTTTTATTACCCAATTCAAGGAGTTAATTGGTCTTTAGCGTTAAATGTTCCTGTAAGTGAATTAACAGTAGCAGCTAATAAAATTACAAAACAATCTGTAATTGGTTATATAATCTTATTTGTAATTATTGCTTTAATTGTATTCTTTGTTTCTAGTTCAATTACTAGTACTATCGAAAGTATCCAAGAAGTCTTAGGAAAAGTAGCTAAAGGTGACTTTACTAAAAAGGCTAGAGTAGATAGTAATGATGAGTTAGGAAAGATGGCAAATTATCTTAATAGGACTATTGGGGAATTACGAGAAACTTTGCATTCAGTACAGGATTCTTCAATGACTGTTGGGAATGCTTCTAATGAAATTGCAGAAGGTAATCAAGATTTATCACAACGAACTCAAGAGCAGGCTTCATCTTTAGAAGAGGTTTCAGCAACTATACAGCAGATGACAGCGGCTGTAGAAGAAGTAGCTGCTAATGCTGAAAGTACTGACGAATTGGCCGATCAGAATATGGAAGTTGTAAGAAAAGGTTCAAATGTGGTACAGGATACAATGCGTTCAATGGCAGAGATTACATCTAGTAGTAAAGAAATAGCTGATATCATTACTGTTGTCAATGATATTGCTTTCCAAACTAATCTATTAGCACTTAATGCAGCAGTAGAGGCAGCTAGAGCTGGAGAACATGGTAAAGGTTTTGCTGTAGTAGCAGCTGAGGTAAGAAATCTAGCAAGTAGAACGGCAGAATCAGCAGAAGATATAGAAGATTTAATTACTAAAGTTATTAAACAGATTGAAAATGGTAATGAATTAGTTGAACAGACAGGAGACTCTTTAACAGAAATTGTAGAGAATAGTGAACAGTCTTCTACAGCTGTTAATGAGATTTCTGCTGCTATGCAGGAGCAAGCAACTTCAGCGGATCAGATTCAAGGAGCTGTAGAAGAGTTAGATCAAGTAACTCAACAGAATGCAGCAATGGTAGAAGAGATAGCTAGTTCAAGTGAAGCATTGAAAGATGAAGCTAGAGATATGTTAGCAGAGGTTAAGCAGTTTAATTTAGGAAATAAGAAAGATGATATAAAGAATATGCAAAAACAGCATCAGGGAAATACCGAACTTAAAGAAGAAAGAGATGCTTTATTTGGCAATGATGAAGAAGATATAGATTTTAATGAAGATGATTTTGAGAAGTTTTAATTAAAATGTTCCTCATTTAATAGGCTGTTGACTAACGTCGACAGCCTGATTATCATTTTAAAGATTAAGGAAGGGATTTTAAAATGGATTTTAAATCTTTAGTTGAAAATGCACAAGATTTAATGTTTCGTTATAGTTTTCAACCTAAGCAGGGATTTGAATATGTTAATTCAGCAGCAAAAGCAATTACTGGTTATACTCCTGAAGAGTTTTATGCAGATCCATGTATAGAGTATAGACTAGTTCATTCTAAAGTTAGATTCTTATTAGAAGATTTAGTGGAAGCACCTGCAACTAAGAATAACTCACTTGTCTTGCCTTGGGTACATAAGAATGGTAGTCTTGTATGGGTGGAACAAAAAGTTACACCTATTTATGATGAAGAAGATAATTTGATTGCAGTTGAAGGAGTAGTGCGTGATATTACTAGATGGAAGCAAGCAGAAGAAGAACTTCAGTTACAAAGATCTTATTTTGAAACTCTTTTTGATGAATCACCCCTGGTAATGGCCATTTTAAACGAAGAAGGAAAAATTATCAAAGTAAATAAAAACTTCCAAAATACATTTAAATATAAAGAATCAGAAGCTAAGGATAATTTTCTTAGAGAGCTAATAGTTCCAAAAGATGAAGTAGAGAAAAGTCAACAATTATTTAATAAAATTTTAAAAAATAAAATGGTTAATGAAGAAACTGTTCGAAAACGAAAAGATGGTAGTGAGATAGAGGTTTCTATTATTGGAACACCTATTGAATTTAATGATCGAAAGTCAAGAATATGTATAATTTATAAAGATATTACTGAACGTAAAAAAGATGAAAGGCAGATTAAGTATTTAAGCTTTCATGATGAATTGACAGGTCTTTATAATAGAGTATATTTTGAGAGAGAATTAGAGTTAGCAAATAGCCAGCAGCATATTCCATTAAGCTTAATTGTTGCAGATGTTAATAATCTTAAATTAGTTAATGATGTTTTTGGTCATGGAAAAGGTGATGAATTATTAAAGATAGTAGCCAAGATATTAAAAGAATCATGTCGAGAGAATGATATAGTCGTTAGGTGGGGCGGGGATGAATTTATTATCTTATTACCAAATACCACCAAAAATCAAGTGGAATTAGTAGTCAAAAGGATTAAAGAGAATATTCCTAAGTATGAAGAGGTTGAAGGGCCTTTTACAGAGATTAGTATTGCGCTAGGATATGTCACTAAAGAAAGCCCTATTAGGAATATAGATAAGATTATGGCTAAAGCTGAAGATAGGATGTATAGAAATAAATTAAGAGGCTCTAAGAGTACTAAGAGTTCCATTATTTCATCCTTAGAAACCACTTTATTAGAAAAAAATTATGAGACTAAAGAACATGCAGATCGTTTGGAAAAGATTTCTATGAAAATGGGAAAATATCTTGGATTATCAAATAATCAACTAGATAATTTAGATTTGTTAGCTAGATTACATGATATTGGGAAGGTAGCAATTTCTGATGAAATTCTCATGAAACCAGCAAAATTGACTGAGGAAGAATGGGAACGGATTAAAATGCATCCAGAGATTGGATGTAGGATTGCAAATTCATTAGCAGAATTAACTCCGATTGCAAATATTATTTTATCTCATCATGAGCGCTGGGATGGGACCGGTTATCCTCAAAGGCTTAAAGGAGAAAATATTCCATTATTAGCAAGAATAATTGCTATTTGTGATGCTTATGATGTTATGACTAATGAGCGGCCATATAAGACAGCTATGTCTCATCAAACAGCAATAACAGAATTAAAAGAATGTGCAGAGTCTCAATTTGATCCTGAATTAGTAAAAGTATTCATAGAATTATTTGATAATCAAAGTAAGTTAAAAGCATTATGATTTTAAAAATATAAGTACTTAGCAAAAGGGAAGGGGATAAAGTGGGAAGTGATAGGATAACAACAGTAAGTAAAGAGATTCAATCCTTAGAAAGAACGATAGTTAGTAAGTTTGATGAAGTATATAATCTAGAAGAAGAGGTTGAAGATTTTTTAGCTATTTATACTGATGATATAATTAATTTAAGGTTAGGGTTTCATGAAATTTTAGTCAATGCTATAGAACATGGTAATAACTTAAATGGCCAAAAAGAAATAGAAATAGAAGTAATTATAACAGAAAAACACATTAGAATATTAATTAGTGATCAAGGGAAAGGATTTAATTGGGAAAGACACTTATCCAAAAGCTTAGATAAGGATAATTTTAATGAAAGAGGACGTGGTATTATTATAGCTAAGAGAGTATATGATTTGATTGAATATAATAACCAAGGAAATCAAGCTTCTTTAATTAAATTTAGATAATAAAATTAAAGTAAAATGTGATCACATAGTTAGATGATAATAAATGGAGGATTAGCATGTATAAGGATAAGATTTTAATTATAGAAGATAGTAAGACTCAAATTAAATATTTAGAAAAATGTTTAACCGATTATCAAGTAATAGTCAAACAAAATGGGAAAGAAGGTATGGAAGCTGCATTAATTGATGGTCCTGATTTAATATTATTAGATTTAACTTTACCTGATATTGATGGTTTAGAATTATGCCGTAGAATGAAGAAAAGGAATGAGTTACAAGAAATTCCAATTATTATTCTAACTACTAGAAATGATTTAAAAAAGGCTTTTAAATTAGGAATTGATGATTATCTACAAAAACCATTTTCAAAGGAAGAATTGCTTGCACGAATTAAGACAAGGTTAGCAATGAGTAAGATGCAAGGGATCACAAAGGAAATCATTAATAGTTCAAGTAGGTTGCAACAGATGATGTCACATAATAATCTTGATATGTTATTGAATAATATATTATTTTATTTAAAACAGACTATTCCTAAACTTAAAAAATTAATATTTTGGTGTAAGAGGGAAGACGGTTATTACTTAAAAGCTAGTTATGGATATCCTGATTCCTTAAAAGAAAGTATTTATTTTAATATTGATTTAAAAGATGGTCTAAACCATATTGAAAATTTTGCAGATTATATTACGCTGTTAGATTCGAATCAAAATAGTTTAGAGACTATTAAAAAATATTTTTCAGAACGAAAGATTTCTTTATTCTCTATTAAAATTGATGATGAATATCATGGGGTATTGAGCTATGAAGCATCCATGTCATTAACTAATGAAGAATTTGATTTGCTGCAATTATATTTAAGTAATGTTTCTAAATTAATTAAAAATAAGATTTATGAAGAGAGAATTAAACTTTCTGAGAGTAGATATAGGACTTTATTTGAGAAAATTTATGATGGAATACTAATTACAGATTCAGAAGGGAAAATTACCTTTGTAAATCAACAGGTTAGTCAAGTTTTGAATGAATCTAGAGATCAGTTAATTGGTACGGATTATTTAAGAGGGAGATATATTGACTTAGATAATGATGAAGTAGAGATTCCTAAAGGAAATAAGCTAAAAAAATTAATTGATATATTAGAAAGTTCAAATTCTCAAAGAACAGATCCTATTAATTTTAGATGTAAGTTAGAAATGGATGGTCAACAAGATAAATTTTTGAAAGGGACAGTAACATCTTTAGAAAAGTTTAGTGATTTCAAAAGAAATATTAATTCAAAAGAGTATATATTTATTATTCGTGACATAACTGATCAAATATTGAAGACAAAATTAAAGGAAGTTGAATATACATTATTTAAAATGGGTGATTCAGATAATGATATTAAACAAATAAGTGAGGCATTTACTGTAGAGCTTAAAAAAGTATTAGATATTATTGGAGTTGCGATTTATTTTAAAGATTATAATGATATGTTAGATTTGAGTAGTCATTCAGGAATTCAAAATAATATTATTTCTAAGATTAAGTTAAAAAATGTGAATAATTGCCTATATACGATAACTAAAGAAGCTGCAATGAAACGAGAATTTATATTTAGGGAGATTAATATTTCGTGTCAATGTTTAAAAAGGATGGGCGTAGAATGTGAAGTAAATTCATTAAATATGTATGTTACATGTAAAGAGTGTAAAGGATGTAATAATTGTGGTTATGAGAACATTGATGGAGATAAGAGTTATAGAATTATTGCTCTACCTTTAATATATAATAAGGAATTGATAGGAGTTTTGCAATTAATTACTTCTAATAACAATTTTTTAATTAAATCTAATTTAGAATTGTTATCTGGATTTAGTGAGGAAGTTGCAAACTTTTTTAATACGAAGAAATTACAATTACAATTACAAGATAAGCATCAGAATTTATTAGAGAATATAACTAAGGCTCGCAAGATTCAAGAATCACTTTTCCCAAATGTTTTACCGGAAGTGCCTGGAATAGGGTTAGCAACCTGGCATACTTTTGCAAAACATATGGGTGGTGACTTTTATGATATTTTTAGGATTGATGATGAATATCTAGGATTTTATTTAGCTGATGTTTCAGGACATGGAATTGATGCTGCCTTGATGACTATGTTTATTAAGAGTAATATTGAACCTTATATCATAGTTAATGGTGAAAAGAAGATTAAATCACCTAAAGAGGTTATTGCAGATTTGAATTACAAATATCAAAATGAAAATTTTCCTGCGGATAATTTTATTACTATTTTTTATGGAGTATTAAATTATAAGATAGGTAGATTAGTTTATTCAGCGACTGGATTTGTTAATTTTCCAATTAGATTTAATAAGAATGGTTGGGAAGAATTAGTCTGTCCAGGAAAGGTTATTAATACATATATTAAGGAATTAGACTTAGTTGAAAAAGAGGTTAATTTAAAATCTGGTGATAATCTGTTTATGTATACAGATGGGGTTATAGAAGAGACTAATGGTACTCAACAGATATATGGCAAAGAACGATTAATAAATAATTTATGTAATCATCATGATTTACAAGAAGATAAGTTAATGGAGAGAGTTAAAGAAAATTTTAATTTCTATGTTAATGAAAAGATTTATAATGATGATATAACTTGTATATTATTAAAATTCAAATAAAAAATGCCATCTGTTATTAATAACAGATGGCATTTTTTTAAAAGGGATATTAAAAAAGGGAAAAATAAGGGGTAAATCCTAATTACTAAGAGGGGTAAGTTCTTAGTTATCTTTATTTACCTTACATTTATAAGTATATATTATCTTTGTTACGAAATTATGATGAATATATTATAAAAGTATGACGAAGTGAAAAAAATATTATATTTCAATTTCATATTCTTTTCATACTTTCTTCATGATATTTTCATATTTTGCTTATATAATGAACTTAACGAAGAAAGAGAAGTTCAGAAACATAATTAAAAACTTACAAAAGGAGTGGTTTTGAATGAAGAAAGTAGTAATAGGTGTGACAGTTTTGGCGTTAGTATTATCTTTAGGTATGGTGGTTATGGCAGCTGAGAATAATGATGATTCATTTAAAAAGAATTATGAATTAAGAAAGGATTACATTAATCAACAATTAAAACAAGGATTAATTACTGAAGAGCAAGCAGATTATATGTTAGATAGGTTAGATTCGATGAAGAATTATTATGAAGAGTATGGGTCTAATTATGATTCTGATAAAAGATATGAATTCCAGAAAAATTACATTAATCAACAATTAAAACAAGGATTAATTACTGAAAAACAAGCAGATTATATGCTAGAGAGACTAGAAGCAAGACAAGAGTATTATAAGCAGAATGGTAATGGTGGATATGGATATAGAATGCCTTGTGGAAGATCAGGTTTTGGTCCAGGGATGATGGGACCAGGTATGATGGGTGGATATGGTTTTGGTCCAATGATGCACGGTCCAGGAATGATGGGACCGGGTATGATGAGAGGTTATGGTCCAGGAATGATGGGACCAGGAATGATGAGAGGTAGAGGTTTTGGTTCAAGAGGTAGATGGTAAATTTAATATAAATTCTAAGAGCCTTCTATAGAAATATAGGAGGCTTTTTTTATCTAAAACAGCCAAGAAAACTCCATCCAAGCTATGCATTGGGTGGAGGTGAATTGGCTATTTAAAATTTAATTAAATATTTAATTTTAAATTAATCTTTACCTTGATTTTCAATATACTCTTTAATTGTCTCGATAGTAGCACCACCAGTAGATATAATACAGTAACTTCTAGACCAAAAAGCAGACTTCCAATAATATTTTTTCAAATGTTGCTCATATCGCTTTTTAATAAGTCTTGAAGATACAGTTTTTAACGTATTAACTAACTTAGATAATTGTATTTGTGGTGGAGTTTCAAAGAGAATATGTACATGGTCTTCCTCTCCTCCAAATTCTAAAACATTACAATCTTTGTCATTAAGTAGTCTAGTAAATATCTTTTCTAGTTCTTCAAGCATTTCAGGAGTGATACATTTGTGTCTATATTTTGTAATTACAACTAAATGATATTTTAGACTATAAACAGAGTGACGATTACTATTAAGTTCTCTACTCATAAAGATTAAACCTCCATATTTTTAATTTACAACTAAATCTATTAATGATATAATTATAATATAATGGAGGTGAAAAATCAATGAGACTATCATTTAAATTCAAACCTAAGTTAAGTCATAATCAATTAGAGATAATTAAAGAGTTAAGTTGGCATTGTTCAAAATTATATAATACAGTTAACTATCAAATCAAAAATAATGAAGATGTAAAACCTGTATATACTCAGTTGGAAAAACAGTTTAAATCTAATTGGCATAACGATTATTTACACAGTCATAATAGACAACAGGCATTAAAGCAGTTGGCTCAAGATTGGAAAAGTTTCTTTAATTCTATCAAAGACTATAAAAAGAACCCTAGCAAATATAAAGGTAAACCAGGACCACCTAAATTTAAAAATATGGACAAAGACCCTTGTCAAATAATTTTTACTAACTTAGCCACTAGAGTTAGAGATAATAAATTGCTATTATCCTTATCCAAAGCGATAAAATCTAAATATGATGTGAAAAGTCTTAATTTTGAATTGCCTTTAGCAGTTCAAAGCATCGTAGATTTAGAAACTTCCTCCATTTCCAATGGACATTCCGTGGGAAACATCCTCCAACAGATAAGGATTAAGCAAGATAAACTCTCTAAAGAGTGGTATCTATTAATTATCTACAAAGTTGAGAAAGTCAAAGAAAATACTAATCCTAATATAATGGCAATAGATTTAGGGCTAGACAATCTAGCTACCTTGACATTTAAAAGTAATACTGAAAGTTATATTATCAATGGTAAAACTATTAAATCTAAAAATGCTTATTTTAATAAAGAGATTGCTAGATTGGTTAGTATTAGAATGAAGCAGTTAGGCATTAGCAAGATTAAAGATACTAATCAAATTAGAAACCTTAGACTCAAAAGAAGAAACTATGTTAAGGACTATCTTCATAAAGCTAGTAGAAAGATAATTGAATTAGCCATTCAACATAAAGCATCTACTATTGTGATTGGAGATATAAAAAATATTAAGCAAGGCAACAATCTTAAATCTTTTGTTCAAATACCTATTCAAAGACTGGTAGAGTTGATTGAATATAAAGCTAAACTAGAAGATATTAAAGTTGTTAAAATCAATGAATCGTATACTTCTGGTTGTAGTGCAATTGATTTAGAAAAACTAAATAAGTCTAACTATGATAAGTCTAGAAGAATTAAAAGAGGACTATTTAAAACTAATGAAGATATATTAATTAATTCAGACCAAAATGGAAGTCTTAATATTCTTCGTAGATACTTAAAAGATAAATGTATTCTCAGACCTATTAAACAGGCGAGAGATAATGGATTTGTGGACAATCCAGAACGAATAAGGATTGCCTAATTAAATTAGGTGGAAACTTAAATATCAAACTTCGTTTAAACTCAACTATTAGCACATGGCTTACTTAGTATGTGTGAAGTATTGAGAAGCTCCATTTAAATCTTGTTTTTGATTTAGGTGGAGAGGTTCACGGAATTAAATTTGATTAGATTTAGAAGCAATTATACATATTATAAATATAAGCGAATTATACTAAGTCATGTAGTTAAGATAATAAGTTAAATCTGAAATTTATTATCTATATTACTATTAATTATTGGTAATTTAATGTAAACTATGTTATAGTAAAGAAGGTTATTAATTAAAAAGGAAGTGAAATTATATATGGAAAAAAAGAAATTTGAAAATTTAGGCTTATCTACAGAAATTAATAAAGCAGTTGGAGATATGGGTTTTGAGGAGGCAACTCCAATCCAGACACAGGCAATTCCGTACATATTAGAGGGAAGAGATGTAATAGGACAAGCACAGACTGGGACAGGGAAGACAGCAGCTTTTGGAATTCCAATTTTAGAAAAAATAGATAAAGACAATAAAAATGTTCAGGTATTAATTTTATGTCCAACGAGAGAATTAGCTATTCAGGTGTCAGAAGAAATTAGAAGATTGGCAAAATATAAAAAGAATATTAAAACTTTACCAGTCTACGGTGGTCAATCTATTAAGCGTCAAATTAGAGCACTTAAAAAGGGAGTGCAGATTGTAATTGGAACACCAGGTCGTACAATGGATCATATGAGAAGGGGTACTTTAAAGTTAAATAATTTAGATATGATGATTCTAGACGAAGCAGATGAAATGTTAAATATGGGTTTTAGAGATGACATAGAAACTATTCTAAAAGGGATAAAAGGAAAAAGGCAGACTATTTTCTTCTCTGCTACTATGCCTAAGTCTATCTTAGCTTTAAGGAAGAAGTATCAGAAGAATCCTGAAATAATCAAGGTGGTTCGCAAGGAATTAACAGTACCTAATATTGAACAAGCTTATTTTGAAGTTAATAGGAGAAATAAATTAGAGAGTTTATCTAGATTAATTGATATGTATAATCCCAAGTTGGCATTAGTATTCTGTAATACTAGAAAGCAAGTAGATGAACTTTCCATTCAACTTCAAGCTCGAGGTTATTTTGCGGATAGTTTACATGGTGGCATGAAGCAATCGCAAAGAGATAGAGTTATGAATAAGTTTAAGAATGGTACTGTGGAAGTCTTAGTGGCAACTGATGTAGCTGCAAGAGGAATCGATATTGAGGATATAGAGATTGTATTTAATTATGATGTTCCTCAAGATGAAGAGTATTATGTACATAGAATTGGTAGAACTGGACGAGCTGGTAGAAAAGGTCGGGCTTTTACTTTTGTATCTGGCAAGGAAATTTATAAATTAAAAGGAATTCAGAAGTATACAAAGACTAAAATTAAAAGGAAGCAAGTACCTTCTGCTAGTGATATAGAAGAGATTAAGATGAGTCTTCTTTTAGAAGATGTAATTGAAATGTTAGAAGGGGATAACTTATCAAAAGAGGTTAAAGTAATTGAAGGATTAGTTGAAGAAGATTATACTTCTATTGATATAGCAGCAGCTTTATTAAAATTAGTAGTTGAAGAAGATAACAAAGAAGAGAAAGATTCTACAGAAGATTTTGGGAATACAGGAGCAGAAGCTGGAATGGTTAGACTTTTTATGAACATAGGAAGGAAACAGAATGTAACTCCAGGAGATGTTGTGGGAGCTATAGCTGGGGAAACTAGTATTTCTGGTAACTTAGTTGGTTTAATCGATATTTATGATAGATATACATTTGTAGAAGTTCCTAGAGAAAATGCCAAAGAAGTATTAATGGTTATGAAAGATAATAGAGTAAAAGGTAGGAATATTACTATTGAACCAGCGAACCCTAAATAATAGATTTTTTAAGGTAGTCCAATATTGGACTACCTTTTTTAGTAGATATTTTTTGTTTTAAGGTATATAGTGAAGGGGTTTTATTATTAATATGTAATTATTATTATGAGTGGTATAAAAAATAGAGATAAATTTGTAAAGCTTAATAATTATTAAGCTTGAATTTAGGAGGGGGATTTTTATGGGGATTCTAAGCTTTTTAAAAGGTTTAAAGAAGAAAAAGGGTAGTCAGAATAACGCAAATAAGAATAATTCAAAATATGATGGATTAACTATAGAAGAATTATATTTTAAGGGGAAAAGTAATTGGTTAGCTGGTAACTTTGATGAAGCTTTAGAATTTTTTAAGGCAGGAATTGATAAGCAAGATAACTCAGATCCTTATAGTTATGCTTGTTTAGCTATGTATTATTATGAAATAGCTTCTAAAGGAAGTGAGAACGATGATAGTGATGATTTTAATAAAGAAGAATATGATAAAATGGTAAGCTGGGCTGGAGCACATGTAAAAGAGAGTTCAACACCTGATATATTAGTATTATATTCTTTAGGAGATGTAGCTGCTAAGTTGGGCACAAAGGAGTCTGAATCATCATTGAATCCTTTTTATGAAGCTATGTATAGATATTTAGGATTGCTTCTTTATGATTATATTACAGGAGGACATCAAGAATTAACTAAAATGATAAATAAACATCAAGAAGAGCCAGTCTTTAAAAGACAGGCCTCATTAGTGAAGGTTGAAAAGGTAAGAAGTCAAAAATTATTTGACTCTCAAAGAGAAGAATTAACTCAATTGACAAAGGGTAACTTAAAAGAGAATGGTTTGATTAGACATCTTTTAGTGGATGTTCATAATTATTCTGAAAACGAATTTAAACAGTTACAAAAGAGTTTTAGTAAAGAAAATATTTTAGTACCATTGATTATCTTTTGTAGTTTAATTTCAGAGGCTAGATTGAAAGGGCTAGAAGGATTAAAATAGAACTTTTATTATTTATTTAGCTAAAGATTGAAGGAGATCTTATTCTTAAATTAAGATTCATCTTTAGGAGCTTCTTCTTTTATATCGTCCTTCTTTGGGGCTAATTCTTCACTTGTTTCTAAATCAAATTGTGGTTTTAAATCTTTCAATTCATTTCTATTAGTTGATCTTTCTTCACTAAAAGCGTTCTTTCGTTTATACCACTTTATTACCTCAAAGGATAGTAAGAAGATTCCACCTGCTGTTAGTATTCTTAACCAGTCTACTACTGGTAACGGCGCAAAATCAAGATAGGAATTAAGACCTGGTACGTAAACAACGGATAATACTAAAACAAAAGAAATAATGATTGAATAAAGCATCTTTTTATTGCTAAAGAAGTTTTCATTAAAGAGGCTGGTAAATTTATAACGTCGTGAAAGTATATTCAATAACTGACAAATAACAATAGTTAAATAGGTTATAGTGGTAGCCCGAGGATATAGGGCATGATTATTTGTGAATCCTCCTTTGATATTATTAACAAAGAGACCGTAGTTAATAAAGGCTAATCCTCCCATCATAATACCTAAGAATACTACTTCAATAGTACTTCTTTTATTAATAATATGCTCATCTCGATCACGTGGAGGGGTAGTCATTAATTCTTCAGAACCAGGATCAAATGTTAATGCAGTTAGAGGGACAATTTCTGCAAGTAGATCAATAGCAAGAATCTGAATAGCTAATATTGGTATTGGCCATCCGAAGAAGACAGCTCCAATTAAACCTAATAAAACAATTAATAATTCAGCTGCATTACTGGTTAAGGTACCAAGCACTGTTTTCTTAAGGTTATTATAGATTGTTCGGCCTTCTTTAATAGCATAGACTAGTGTTGGGTAACTATCATCTAACAGTATCATTTCAGCAGTTTCTTTTGATACATCAGTTCCCATCTGTCCCATAGCGACACCGATATGTGCACTTTTAAGTGCTGGAGCATCATTGACACCATCCCCTGTAACTGCAACAATTTTATTTTGTTCTTTTAGATTTTGCACGATCCTTAATTTGTTTTCTGGTGAAACTCGAGAAAAAATTAGAGATTCATTTTCATCCATTTTACGTTTTAATTTTTCATCAGAGATTTCTTCTAATTCTTGGTTAGTAATTGCTGGTGCTTCTTTATCACCACCTAGATTAATTTCATCTGCGATTGCTTTAGCTGTTATGGCATGATCACCAGTCATTATATAGGTGTTGATATGAGCTTGATGGGCATCTGCAATTGCTTCTTTGACCCCTTCCTTAGGTGGGTCAATCATTGCTACTAATCCTAAAAAGACTACATCTCTTTCAATCTTATCTATTTCATATTCAGTTTCATTAGAATCAAGTTTACGATGAGCAACAGCTAAAACTCGTAGGGCTTGATTCGAATAATTTTCATTTAATTCATTTAGCATTTTCTTATCTTCTTCAGTAATTTTTACTTTCTCACCATTTTTATAAATATAATTTGATATTGAAAGAACGCTATTTAATGCTCCCTTTAGAGTTAAAAGCTTACCATCTTCAAACTCCCTTATTGAGCTCATTCGTTTACGTTCTGAATCAAAGCTAAATTCATGAATTTCAGGATTCTCTTCATCTTCTTTAGAAGAACGCATATCTAGTTTAGTCGATAAAGTAATTAAAGCTGCTTCAGTAGGATCTCCTATAGAATACCATCCAGAATGATCATCATCAGGAGGGTGAATTTCGGCATTTGAAGACATTGTTGCAGCATCAAATATTATTTCTAACTCATCTTTCTTTTCCTGACTTAAAGGTTTATCATCTTGATTTAAGATATCTCCTTCCGGCTCATAACCAAGACCAGTTATTTTGTATTCTTGCCCATCAAACCAGACGGTCTTAACAGTCATTTCATTTTTAGTAAGAGTACCGGTTTTATCTGTGGCGATTACATTTGTAGAACCAAGAGTTTCAACAGAAGAGAGTTTTTTAACTACTGCATTCTGTTCAGACATTCTGGCTACTCCTTGAGAGAGCGAGACAGTAACCTGCATAGGTAATGCTTGAGGAACAATGGCAATAGTAATGCCTAAACCATAAACTAAGGCATAATATAGATTAAGTCCGCGATATATACTCACACCCAATAACAGAATACCGATTACGATAGCAAAGATTGCTAATTGATTAGCGATTATTCGTAACTCTTGTTGCAGAGGTGATTCTGATTTTTCTTCTTCTTGAGTTAGAGAGGCAATCTTACCCATTTCAGTATCTGTTCCTGTAGAAACTACTACCCCTTTAGCTGATCCAGCGGCAACATTAGTGCCCATGTATGCCATATTGATTCGGTCTGCAAGAGCAGTTTCTTCATTAATTTGATTAACCTGTTTCTCCTGAGGTACAGATTCTCCTGTTAAGGATACTTCATTTACTCTAAGATTATTCGATTCTATTATTCTTATATCTGCAGGAATCTTGTCTCCTTCCTCTAAGCTAATTATATCACCAGGAACTAAATTCTTCTGTGCCAGCTCTTTAATTCCTTCATCTCTATAAACTTTAGCAGGGGACTGGATTAATTTTTTTAAAGAAGACATTATTTTTTCTGCTTTAAATTCTTGAAAGAAACCTATTACTACATTAATTATAACAATGGCTAACATTACAATAGCATCACGATAATTTTGGATTAGTAAGGACATACCAGAAGCTACTACTAACATTATCGTCAATACATCCTTAAATTGTAATAAGAATAAAAGCCACCGTGGTGTACCTTGTGAAGTTTGTAATTCATTTGTTCCATGTTCTTTTAGTCTTTTTTGTGCTTCATTTTTAGAAATACCTTTCTGACTAGTACTGAGTTCTTTAAAGACATCTTCAACTTTTTGTTGGTAAAAGTTAATTTTTTATACCTCCTTTGTACAAAGCTTAAATATTTTTAATTAATAATTAATTGGCAATAATAATTATTAATTTTATTTTTTCTGTTTTATCATTATTTATACTTTTTTTTACTAACGTTATACTGTTAAAATTGAAAATTTATGATAATTATTATTAGATTTGTATGATTACTGGTAAAATCGTTAAATATTTAAAACTTAAAGTTAATTTTTATTCTGATTCTTTATAGATTAGGTTTAGTTATAATAAAAGATGGTTATACTTTTTATAAGAATGGTCTTTTGATACGATTTTATATTATGGAAGGTGGGGAAGGTAATGAGGATTCCAGATCATATAGGTATTATTCCAGATGGGAATAGAAGATGGGCTGTAAATAATGGTTTTTCTAAAAAAGATGGTTATCAAAAAGGATTAGAACCAGGATTAAAACTTTTGAGATTATGTAAAGAAGTAGGAGTCAAAGAGTTAACTTACTATGGTTTTACAATGGATAATACTAAAAGACCTTCAATCCAGACTGAAGCTTTTACTCAGGCATGTATTGATGCGGTAAAAATGATCGCTAAAGAAGATGTTTCATTACTTGTAGTAGGGAATACTGACACTCCCATGTTTCCAGAAGAACTACTACCTTACACTGAAAAGAGGCAAGATCTTGGAGATGAGGGAATAAAGGTTAACTTTCTGGTTAACTATGGTTGGCATTGGGACTTATATAATTTAATTAAAAGTCAAAGAGAAGGTAAGAGAAAAAGTAATATTATTGATTCTTTAAATTCAAATGATATATCTCAAATTGATTTAATAATTCGCTGGGGAGAAAGAAGAAGGTTAAGTGGTTTTTTACCAGTGCAGTCGATTTATTCTGATATTTATGTAGTAGATAGTTATTGGCCTGATTTTAAATCTGAAGATTTTTATGCAGCTTTACAATGGTATGATAAACAAGATATAACTTATGGAGGGTAGGTTTATAAGATTATATCTATAAGAGAGCTAAAGAGAATATGAAAGCAGTATAAGACTAGAAATATGGAAGGTTAGTTGCTTAACCTGTGATACTATAATTTTTTAGAATATATTTAATTTTATTAAGATTACTCATTTAAGTGAACAATCTTTTTTGAATGAATTAACCTTTCATGCTCAATTGGATTAAATTCTTTAAAGATAAATTCTTGATCATCTTTCATGTTTTCTAGCATAACACAAATATCATTTTTAATTTGATTAAAAGCTTGTACGACTGTAGGGCAAAATTGCTCGGAAATATGATTATTTATTTCTTCAAAAGCATATTCATAATCTAAAGCCTGTCGATAAGGTCTATCAGATGTCATGGCATCAAAAGCATCTGCCACTGTAATAATTCGAGATGCTAGAGGTATATCTTTTCCTTTCAATCCTTCAGGATATCCTAAACCATCAAAGCGTTCATGATGATATAGTACTAGTGAAGATATATTTTCAAGTATTGATACTTTAGTAAGAATATCATAGCCAATTTTAGGATGGTCCTGAATTTGTTCTACCTCTTTAGCCGTTAATTTTCCTGGTTTATTTAATATATTATCTGGAATACCAATTTTACCAATATCATGCAAATGAGCAGCAATATGGATCTCTTCAATCTCTTCGCTATTTAATTCTAGGCTTTCCGCAATCATTGTAGATATCTTTGCTACTCTCCAGGAATGTCCAAATGTATTCTGATTTCGAACATTTAAAGTAGTTATTAGGATATCAATTAATTCATGAATATCTATCTTATTCCACATTATATGTAATCCCCTTTTTATTATAAATAAATTAAAGTAAGAATGAATATAAAGATTAGCACCAATCTAAATGATAATGAAAATCATTTACAATATAATAACATGATTATTTTAGTCTGTCAAGGAATTTATGGAAATCACCCTGCGATAAAGATTCTAAATAGCTTATAAAATTTCTTTAATTAGCCAAAATAAATATAGAAAAGAATTAAATAATGGGGGGGATAATAATGGAAATAGGAATACTTGGATTAGGTAAGATGGGAAAGAATTTAGCATTAAATTTAATAGATAATGGGCATCAAGTAGTTGGATATGATAGAAACTCGGATACAGTTAAAGGAGCAGAGAAAGAAGGGGTTAAAGGTGCATATAGTTTAGAAGAATTAGTTAATAAGTTATCTCCTAGAAGGGTAATTTGGATGATGATTCCTGCTGGTGCTCCAGTAGATGATACACTTGAAAGGTTATCTTCAATATTAGATAAGGATGATATCATTATAGATGGAGGAAACTCTAATTTTAATAATACTCTACGACGGAATGAATTTCTTAAAGAATTAGGACTTCATTTGGTAGATGCTGGTACAAGTGGTGGGGTTGAAGGCGCTAGAAATGGTGCTTGTATGATGATAGGAGCAGAAGATGATGTATTTGATTATTTAGAAGAAGTCTTTAGAGATGTAAATGTGGAAAATGGATACTTACATACAGGGCCGACAGGTACTGGACATTTTGTTAAGATGGTTCATAATGGAGTTGAATATGGCATTTTACAAGCAATTGGAGAAGGATTTGAAATTCTTCATGCTAGTGACTTTGATCTTGATTATAAAGAAATAGCTAGAGTTTGGAATCATGGTTCGGTGATTAGGAGTTGGTTAATGGAATTAACGAAGAATGCCTTTAGCAGGGACCCATATTTAGATGATATAAAAGGAGTTGTAAATTCTTCAGGTGAAGGGTTATGGACGGTAGAAGAGGCCCTCAAACTTAAAGTACCAGTACCTGTAATTGCTAATTCACTATTTGTTAGATATCGTTCCCAAAAGGAAGAAAATTTTACTGGTAAAGTAATAGCAGCACTAAGAAATGAGTTTGGAGGTCATAAGGTTGAAAAGAAATAATTTAGAATCCTGTCAAATAGTAATCTTTGGTGGGACAGGAGATCTAACTCACCGTAAATTGATGCCAGCATTTTATAATCTGTTAGCTAAAGGTTCATTACCTAATAATTTTTCAATTATTAGCATTGGAAAAGGTAATAAGGATAGACAGGATTACTTAGATGATATATATCAATCACTCCAAAAGTTTGTTAATGATAAATTGCAGGATGAATTCTGGAATTCTTTAAAAGAAAAGATTTATTATGAGAATTTTGACTTTGAAGATAAGAAAAGATATCAAAATTTAAAAGAGGAATTAGAAAGATTGGATAATGAATACCAAACTCATAATAAGAGGATATTTTACTTAGCCGTACCTCCTCGTTACTTTGGAATTATTGTAGATAATTTAGAAGAAGCTAGCTTGCTTAACCCTTTGGAGCCTTCTTGGCCTAGAGTAGTTATAGAAAAACCATTTGGGTATGATCTTGAATCTGCTAAGAGATTAAATAAACAGATAACTAAAGTATTTCCAGAAGAGAATATTTATCGTATTGATCATTATTTAGGTAAAGAAATGTTACAAAGTATGATGATGATTCGGTTTGCTAACTTAGTCTTTGAACCTGTCTGGAATAATAAATATATAGATAATATTCAAATCATCTCAAATGAAACTGTTGGAGTTGGCAAACGTGGTAGGTATTATGAAAAGTCAGGTGCTTTACGAGATATGGTACAGAATCATATGTTACAAATTTTAGCTTTGACGGCTATGGAACCACCAACCGATATGAAAACAGAGTCGGTTCGCGATGAAAAGATAAAGGTCTTTAAGTCATTAGCTAATTTTGATTCAAAGATGATAGCAGATTATGTAGTAAGAGGGCAGTATGATACAGGAACGGTAGATAATGAAGAGGTAATTGCTTATCGTGATGAAGATGACGTTGCTGCTGATTCAAAGACTGAGACCTTTGTTGCTTTAAAGTTACTCATTAATAATATGCGTTGGTCTGGTGTGCCTTTCTATATTAAGACAGGTAAGAGGTTGAATGAAAAATTTACAGAAGTAATTATTGAATTTAAATCCTCTTTCCATCCATCTTATTCAAAGCGGTTTATTGATTTGAAACCTAATCTGTTAGCGATTAAGATTCAACCTGATGAAGGAGTTTATTTTCAATTTAATGCTAAAGAGTTAGATAGTAAAGAGAATATTGTGCCTGTAAAGATGAATTTTTGTCAAAACTGTGGAATAGAGATTAATTCCCCAGAAGCTTATGAACGATTAATGCATAGTGTAATGATTGGTGATCAGACTTTATTTACTCGCTGGGATGAGGTTGAATATTCTTGGAAGTTCGTTGATCAAATATCTGAGGCCTGGACTAAAAAAGATGTCAATTTTCCAAACTATCAAGCAGGGAGTGATGGACCACAAGCAGCACATGATTTACTAGCCAAGGATGAACTAAAATGGTGGGGTGTTTAGAGGAGGTAGAAGATGAAGATATACGATATTTCTATGTCTGTTCATTCTAAAATGAATGTCTATAAAGAAAGAGACGAAAAAAGACCTGAGTTGTCAGTAATAAGTGATTTTGATACGGGTTCTGTTTATGAAACAGAAATTAAGATGAACTTACATACAGGGACTCATATTGATGCTCCTTTACATGTTTTTAAAGATGGGGAAACAACAGATAATTTTGATATAAAAGATATTTTACGTCCATGTCGAGTATTAGATTTAACCTATGTTACAGACCAAGTATCTGCTGCTGATTTTAATGATTATGATATAAAATCAGAGCAATTTTTGCTTTTAAAGACTAAAAATTCTAATGAATCTTATTTAAAAGATTTTCCTGAAGAGTTTATTTATTTAGCTGAAGATGGAGCTGAATTTTTAGCAGATAAAGGGATTAAAGGAGTAGGAATTGACTCTTTAGGAATAGAGCGTAATCAACTTGGACATCCAACTCATAAAGTGTTGTTATCACATGGGGTTACTATTGTAGAAGGATTAAATTTAAAAGGGATTAAAGAAGGAAATTATACTTTATTATTGGCACCATTAAAGATTAGTGAGGCTGAGTCTGCTCCGGCTCGAGCTGTCTTAATTACCGATTATTTCTAGTCTATTGTAAAATTTTATAGGGGACTAGATTTTTTTATTGAAGAAAATTCATATTTGTTTTATACTTTACATAGGATTCTATTAACTTTATATAGTAATAGTATTAAGTGAATGGTGATTTTAAGACAAATAAAACTTATTATGTATTATTTACAGGGAGGTAATAATATGATGAGTGATTGTGGATGTGACTGTGGTTGTAATGATGTCCAAAGTAAAGAGCAAGAGTCTAACTTGTTAGAATGTCCTACGTGTGGAGAAGAAGGCAAAGGGGTTCCTTTTGATGTAATTAAAACCTTCATCAACAAAGATTTGCGGAGAGATATAACAAATGGAGAATTTTATATTTGTTTAAATTCTAAATGTAAGACAGCTTATTATAATAAAAATGGAGATTATCTGTTTTCAATAAATGGTATTCAAAAGCCTATATGGTTTAAAGAAGGTTCAAAACCTAAGATTGCATGCTATTGTAATGATATTACTTATGAACAAGTCAAGAAGGCAGTTAATCAGTATGATTTGAGAAGCTGGAAAGAAATTGTTTTGCATTATAATGAGAAGATAATCTGCAAATGTAGTAAATTAAATCCTACAGGAGAATGTTGTAGTGATAATTTTAATAAGGTAATTGATAGATTTTAAATTTATTACGGGGATAATTTATTTTTAACTAATACATTAGCAATTTATTATATAATTATATTATTTATTTTATAAATATCATAAATTTAAAAAATAGTTCTTAATGTAGAGTTGCTGAAAATAAGATCTCATTATAAAATAATAATTTTTTATATTTTTTTATTTTATTGATTTGGTAATTATGATGCCTGAATATTTCAAAGTATCCTTCCATAGTTTTAATATGCTTACCATTATCAAAAAAATTCATGAAGTAGTTGTTAAAATGCGAGTTTATAAAGAAACATGGTTCAATCACAATAATACTTCCGTTTGATTTCAATATTCGACTGAATTCTTGTAAAACATCTGATAACTTTTTTGATGGGATATGATGTAGGACTGCTACTATGAGAATATAGTCAAATACATCACTTAGAATATTTAAATCTTTTTCCTTTAAAACATGAAAATTATATTGAGGGTATAAATGCCTAGCATACTTTATTCTATTTTGATCGAGGTCTACTCCTAGGTAATTATTAGGTGAGAACATTGAACAACTAGAGCCAATTCCGCAGCCAAAGTCTAATACTGATTTATTTTGAATATTAAAATTACGTTTAATAACATTATTAATGTATAAATTGGATAACCAAGTTGGTCGAACAAACCAGTGATATAATTTAGGAGATAATTTCATGAATCTATTATTTCACCATCCTTTCTTAACTATAATTGCAATTGTTTTAGGTAATATCCTAAGAGTAGTAGCAGGATTTATTTTACTTATCACTTATCTTTATTTCTATGCTTATAATAGGTTATCTTTATAATAACCAAAATTTTAATGGTTATGCTAATCTATTAAAACACTCAGGTAGGTTATTAGATGGCTTTATAATATTATATATCATTTTAATTTAATTGATGGCCAATTAAATGGACCAGTTATCGGAGGAATCTTTACTGTAGGCAGTATTAGTCCATTTTATTTTAGTAAATTAGCAGAAATTATTGACAGTAGTAGATGAAAGATGTTATACTATTTATAGATAATGAAAATCATTATCATTATATATGATTAAGGAAACCATTGAAGCTGAAGATGAAATTGAAACTTGGGTCAACAATCTATCAGGTTAATTTTCTATAATTGGAGGAGAAGAGTATGGATAATTTAAGTAAGAATCTAGAAGAATGCATTATCTGTGTTTTAAAAAATATTGGAGCGACATTAATTGGAGTCAAGCCTGCTGAATTAAGAACTATAAAAGTATATGATGGTAGTTATAATGTCTGGAATAGATGTAAAAATGTAATTTTACTTAATGAAGAGGTAGAGGTTATAGAATTAAATAAAAGAGCTAATCGTAAAAAAGTTTTCTTCTATCATAAATCTGCTTTAGATAGACAATTAAGTAATTCAAAAATACGTAATTTTTTAATGAAGTTAGGTTATCCTAAAGAATATGACTTAAAATCGTATCTTGATTTTTTAGTTACCAGATTAAGAAAGCATGATTTAGGAAAAAGAGATTTCCCTCATGAAATTGGTATTTTTTTCGGTTATCCACTTAAAGATGTATTGGGTTTTATGGGGTATAGTGATTTAGAATGTACTTATAGACAGGAATGGAAGGTATATGGTGAAAAAAATAGCTCTTTATTACAAAAGAAGAAATTCAATTTGGCTCGAAGGCAATTTAATAGAAAGTTGGAGCAGGTTAAAAACATTGATCAATTTTATAAAGTGATATAGCTTAAATTTGAAACATTTTCAGCTCCAAATATTAGAATAAATTTACCCTTTGACAAAATTAGACTAATATATTATTATTAACAATAGTAATCTTTATATAAAGATTACTAAATTGTAAAAATATTAGAGAGATTATCATTCTCTAGGGAAGGGGCTTGAAATACATATTATGAAAAAAACTAAAGTAGGAATTGTTGGTTATGGTAATTTAGGTAAGGGAGTACAAGCCGCAGTTAAACAGAATCCTGATATTGAATTAGTAGGTGTCTTTACTAGACGACCTGTGGATACTGTAAATGTTAACGAAGAAGGTGTTGAAGTTGTAAATGTAGATGATACTGAGGATTATATTGATAAGATAGATGTTATGTTATTATGTGGTGGTTCGGCTACTGATCTCCCTGTACAGGGACCAAAGTTTGCAGCAATGTTTAATACTGTAGATAGCTATGATAATCATGATGAGATTCCAGAGTATTATAGTGAAATGAATGAAGTTGCTGAAGAAAATGGAAATACTAGTGCAATTAGTATTGGGTGGGATCCAGGTCTATTTTCTATGAATCGAATGCTAGCTGAAGCTGTTCTACCAGAAGGAAACGCTTATACTTTCTGGGGTCATGGAGTTAGCCAAGGACATTCTGATGCAATAAGACGAATAGATGGTGTGAAGGATGCAGTACAATATACTGTACCTAAAGAAGATGCAATTGAAAGAGTTAGGCAAGGAGAAAATCCTGAATTAGCAACAAAGAAAAAGCATACTAGAGAATGTTATGTAGTTGCTGAAGAGGGAGCAGATAAAGAACAGATTAAAGAAGAAATTAAGACAATGCCTAGTTACTTTGCTGATTATGAAACGACAGTTAACTTTGTAACCCAAGAAGAGTTAGATACTGAACATTCCGCTATGCCTCATGGTGGATTTGTAATGAGAAGTGGTCAAACAGGAGAAAATAAAGATAGTAATCAAATTATTGAATTTTCTTTAAATCTAGATAGCAATCCTGAATTTACAGCCAGTGTCTTAGTAGCTTATGC
This sequence comes from Selenihalanaerobacter shriftii, assembly GCF_900167185.1. NCBI lineage: Bacteria > Bacillati > Bacillota > Clostridia > Halanaerobiales > Halobacteroidaceae > Selenihalanaerobacter > Selenihalanaerobacter shriftii. The sequence continues at coordinate 18,506 of NZ_FUWM01000006.1, read as the reverse complement.
TCGAGCAATTCATCAATTAAATCAAGAAGGCCAAACTGGAGCTAAGACAGTATTTGATGTGCCGTTATCTTATTTAACTCATAAATCTTCAGCTGAATTAAGAAAAGAATTACTATAAAGTAGATAAAAGGCCAACTCTAAAAAGAGTTGGCCTTTTTTTGTATGCTCTGTAGTTTATGTTGATAGTAGTTGTAAGTTGGATTATCAACATTGAATGGTCAGGGGTTAATCTACTAAATATTTAGAGATGTATGGAGATGAAAAATATTTTCAGACTGATCAAGGAGTAGTAATAGATTATGATCAAAAAGAGATTAAAGCTAAGAAAGCTAAATATAAAGATAAAAAAATAGACTTTAGAATTAGAAAGTGATGTTCATATCCAGGAGGAAAACGGAAACTGTATCAAAGGAGATCAAACAGCACTTTATTTAGATTCTAAAGAGAATAATTTTATTATTGAAAAGAATGTAGAGGTAGAAATGGAGTTGGCAGTTAATTAATAATAAGTAAATAATATAATTTTAAGAATCAAGGAGGAATAGAAGATGAACTTAATAGTTGTTGAATCTCCGCATAAAGCGGAAACAATTGGAAATATGTTAGGTAATGATTATGTAATTAAAGCTTCCAAAGGTCATGTTAAAGACTTACCTAAAAGTGATTTGGGTATTGATATAAAGAAAGGTTTTATACCAAAGTATGTGACTATTCGAGGTAAAGGGAAGGTATTAAAGAGTTTAAGTAAGCTAGCTAAAAAATCAGATTTTATCTTTATAGCTTCTGACCCGGACCGGGAAGGTGAAGCTATTGGCTGGCATGTTAAAAATAGCTTAAAAGTTAGCAATGATAAGGTTAAAAGGATAACTTTTAATGCAATTACTAAATCAGCTGTAAGAAAAGCCTTAAAGAATCCAGGTGAAATGGATATGGATAAAGTTAATGCTCAGCAAGCCAGACGTTTATTAGATAGGATCATAGGTTATAAGATTTCTCCACCTATGCAGAATTTAGTTGCTAAAGGGACTTCGGCTGGGAGAGTTCAATCTGTTGCTTTAAAATTAGTTAAAGATCTAGATGATAAAATAGAAAAATTTGTACCGGTTGATTATTGGAGTGTAGCTGCACTCTTTGAAAGCAATCTAAAGTTAAAGTTGAATAAAATTAATGGCAAGAAGGTTAAAAAAGTTACTGATAAAAAAGAGTTAAAGAGAATTAAAAATATTTGTAAGGCAGGCCAAGATTTTAAAGTAGTTAAATCTAAAGTAAGTAAAAAGAAAAAGAATCCATACCCTCCCTTAAAGACTAGTACAATGCAAAAGTTGGCTGCTAAAAAGTTAGGATTTAATTCATCAAAGACAATGAAAATAGCTCAAAGACTGTATGAAGGAATAAAGGTAGATGGAGAACAACAAGGGCTGATAACATACATGAGAACTGACTCTACAAGGGTAGCCCCAGAAGCTAAAGAGATGGCCCAAGAATATATCAAAGAGGAGTATGGACCAGAATATGTAGGTGACTATCAAACTAGAAAGGCAGGCGCTCAGGACGCTCACGAAGCTATTCGACCGACTAATGTTCTTTTAGTTCCTAACAAGATTAAAAGCAATCTTAATTCAAAGCAATATAAGCTATATAAATTAATTTGGAATACCTTTCTTAGCTCTCAATTTGCTCCCATGAGATATGAACAGTTGAGATTATTGCTTGAACATGATAGATATATTTTTAAAGGATTAATTAATAAGCAGACTTTTGACGGGTTTGAAAAGAGCTTAGAAAAGGTAAGACGCAAGAAAAAAATGTTTAAGTCTCTTCCAAATATTAAAAAAGGCAGTACCTTAGAGCTAAATAAATTAAAAATCAAAAAGAAGAAGACTAAACCACCTAAAAGGTTTAAAGAATCATCATTGGTAGATAAATTAGAGAAGAAAGGAATTGGACGACCATCTACATATGCTGCAATAATCAGTAAATTAAAAAGCAAGAAATACATTAAGGTAAAGAATAAAAAGTTCTATACAACTAAATTGGGTAAAAAGGTTGTTGTATTTTTAGAAGAACATTTCTCTAATTTAATGGATGTTAAGTTTACGGCTAGGATGGAAAAAGCTTTAGATCAGATTCAAGAAGGAAAGATTCATTGGAAAGATTATTTAAGTGAATATTATAGTGATTTAAAACCTAAGATAGGAGCATTAAATAAGAAGGCAGGATCTACATATAGCAAAAACAGAAAGAAATACGTAGGAGTTAAAACTGATAAGAGTTGTAAGAAGTGTAATGAGGTAATGAATTTGAAAAAAGGCAAGTACGGCTTTTATTTGGGATGTTCTAATTATCCCGATTGTAAAACCACAGTTAATATTCCAGATGAAATAAAAATACCTAAAGATTATTTAGAAAAGGATAAAATTAAGCTAAAGGATAAGCTAGAAGAATTCTTTGCATCTAAGGAAGAAAAATTAAAGAAAAAATATGGTGTTTGCTCAAAGTGCGGTAAGCCGTTTAGATTGATTAATGGTAAGAACGGCAAGTTTTTAGGCTGTACAGGCTACCCAGATTGCAAAAATACTAAAAGCTATAATGCGAGTTGATTAATATATGACATTTTATACTCGTAGTGTTTTTGCAGTTTTCTTGTCGGTTATTTTAATGCAAATTTTAAACATAGCGGGATTAATGTTTATTTCTCTATTTGTCAAATGCTAAGTCAAGATAATTATTGGGGGGGTTATTAAATTAGATATTTATTTAGTTGTTTTCAATGCAATAAAAATGACTACATCATGTAACCAGAATGTCGTCAATCTTTACGTCATATATTTTTTCTACTATAATTTAATTGAGTTTAAGTATTATAATACTAGGATATTAGGGTTGATTTCAGCCAAAAACAAGGCAAAAATCAACCCTAATAAGACTTTCAAATATAATGTAACTGGGATATGGTTTATAGTATAAGAATAAAATTTAATTATCTTGAAATTTACTTTAAAAGTTCAACTTGGCACCAAGTGCTCAAAACTCTAAAACAGGCTGATAAAAGTTAATACAAATATAAAAATCCTGTAATCCCAATGATATCAGAGGGTTACAGGGTTTACTATGTACACTAAATATAAAAATGGTGCCGAAGGTGGGACTCGAACCCACACGAGCACAAGGCCCATTGGATTTTGAATCCAACGCGTCTGCCAATTCCGCCACTTCGGCACATGTTTTTATCAAATATTTAATTTCCTATCGACAACTAATATAATAACATACTAATTATAATTTTGCAAGTGAAAAAATATATAAATATCTGGAATCTAAAGAAACCCCGGCTAATACTTTTAACCGGGGTGATTGTTGATTATTCTTCGATTGCTTCTACAGGACAAGCGTCAGCACAAACCCCACAGTCAATACATTCATCAGCGTCAATATCGAACTTATCATCACCTTCGCTAATTGCTTCAACTGGACATTCATCTTCACATACCCCACAAGATATACATTCATCAGTAATAGTATAAGCCATTATATGTCTCATCTCCTTTCTACATTAATTAGTTTATAGTAATTTACTTAATTATAATAACATTTTACTCTAAATAAGTCAATTATGTGAGTCAGTCATTTACTGGATTTAAATGTAAAATATTTGACATAAAATCAAGTGAATGGTACAATATATACAATCTATTATCATATAATATAATAGATATACTAATATTAATTAGTGTAAAGTTACTTGCTCCTAAGAGTAGATAGAAGTAGAGAAGAAATAGGAGGTGGCAAAATGAGCTATGGAGTAGGCTTAGATTACTTAACAGTTGAAAAGGTAGCAGAATTATTAGTTGTTAAGTCAGAGGTTATTGAAGGTTATTTATATGCAGGAGAATTGCCTGGAATTAAAACAGGTGAAGAGTGGAGAATAGAAGTCGAGGATTTAAAAGAGTTTATAACTGGATTAATGGCTGATCAAGAAAAGGAGAAAGAATTTAAGCAACACCAACCACAAGAGGTTGCTATAGACTGGACCTTAGATGAATGTGGTAATTGTGGGGAACTAGGCATAATTAATAAAGAATCTCACCCTTTCTGCTCATCAGATTGTCAAGAAGTAGCTGATTTAGGATTTCAGGCCTTATAGTTTATATTAAATTTAATAATTATGTAGTAAAAAACCCTGTTGAGAAAATTTTCAACAGGGTTTTTATATATTTAAGACGTTAATTCACTATTCATAATTTCAGCTGCCATTCTCTGCATTAATTCTAACTCTGCTAATTTCTTAACTTCTGTCCAATTCTGGTCAAAGAGTGCTCTAGTCATATTTACTGGTAATCCTGTTTCCATAGAAACAGCTTCAGTTAATCTTAATTTTCCAGCAGTCTGTAGTAAATTCCAATCTGTATCTAAAAGACCTTGTGCTTCGATAGGTGTTATACCTTGTTTTACTAATTCATTTTTAATTCCCTGACGAACTTTAGGTTTAACAGTATCTAAATCTCCTTCAGCTACAGCTTGTACTTCACTAGGACTTAAAACACCTTGAGTCATATCACTTACTTCAGTCTGGATTTTAGACTCAATAACTTTTGTGTCACCTTTGGATAATTTTTTAATCTCATTAGGGTCAAAGGTACCATTAGTCATTTCACTCACTTCTAGAGCTAAGTCGTCTTCAGTAACTATACCATAGGCTTTTAAATACTTAATTTCGTTAGCTTTGTTTACAATTACATGTAGATTATCATGTCTTCTTAAGCCTTCTAAATTAATTAAACGTTTATTTCTACCCATTAATGGTTGATTAGCTAAGCTAAGGGTAACCTTTGAATCATCAAGCTTTGTTACTTGAATCTTCTTAGATAAAGGATACTTTTCTACTAATCGCCCTTTAATTACTTTTAAGTTAAGGAAACTATCTAACATTTTAGCAGTTTCTGCTCGAGTCACAAAGTCATTTGGTTTAAATGTTCCATCTGGATAACCAGAAATTATATCTAAATAAGACGACAGATTAACGGCATTGTTAGCCCAATGTTTTACTGTCATATCTGGATAATAACTTTTATTTAGTTTAATTTCAGTCTCCATCTTATTTAATTCTAAAGCTCTCATCAACATAGTTACTAATTCAGCTCTAGTAATCTCCTTTTCTGGTTTGAAAGTATTATCAGGATATCCAGTAATAATCTCATCTCGAACTAAAGCCGCAATATAGCCTTTAGACTTATGAGATTGAATATCTGTAAGAGTAGTTACACCTATTGGTGGTAGATTTAAAGCTCTAGCCAATCCAGAAGCAAATTCTGCTCTAGTGATTGGTTGATTTGGTTTGAAATTCCCATTATTATAGGTAGATAAGATATTCTTTGATAATAATTCATTAATCTCTGTTTCAGCCCAATGTCCTTTAATATCATTTACTTGACCAGCGGCTAATACTGGTAGACTTAATACTGTAATAAGTATCATAACTAATATTGTACTAATAATCTTTTTCTGCATCTAAAATTGCTCCTTTCATTATTCTAACTCAATGGTACCATAATATATAAAAAATATCTAGATTATGACAGATGTAATTTATGTGTAAGATGTCAAAAAATATAAATTATGTTTCGATTAAGTAATGAATACTTATCATTATTAAATATTAAAATAAGAAAAAATGATTGATCAGCTGGCTTAAATCTTAGAATTTAACAGGTATTTAGTATCTTTTAATGAAATATAAATAAGAGTTTAATAAATTAAGTGGTAGGTGATTAAATTATGAAAAAGTTAATAGGTATTATTCTTTTAATAGGTTTATTATTGTTCACAGTTAAATTTTTTGGGTTGTTGCCAAATTTAGAGTTAGTAAGTGAAAATAATGGTTTAAATCAAGTAGCTATTAAGTCTGATATTAACCAGTTAATATTAAAGGTTAAGAGAATGGTAGGTATAGAAGCATTCGATGAAAATATGGCACGATCAGATGTAGGGGAAACTCATCTAGAAGGAGAGATAAAAAAGATTTATAGCACCCCTAGGGCAGTAAAGCTTAGATTACATATGGATGATAATCATTCACAAATTGAAAATCCGATCAAGATTGCACCTAATGCTATCTTTAAAATTAAAGAGGAAGAGGTTACTTTTCGAAGTCTAAAAATTGGTGATATAGTCGGTATTATTGTTAATACCAAAGGTAAAGCTAGAGCAATAACAGTATATAATAGATAACAAAAGAACAGATGATAAATAAGAGGTAATACATAAGGAGGATAATTATGGAAAAGAATGATCGTTTATTTTTATTAGATGGAAATAGTTTATTACATAGGGCATTTTATGCATTGCCTAAAACTTTACAGACATCAGAAGGTGAATATACTAATGCAGTCTTTGGATTCACTAAGATGTTATTAAGATTGATAGAAGAAGAAGATCCAGATGCTTTAGCAGTTGCATTTGATTTAGCAGCTCCTACTTTTCGACATAAGGAATATGAAGAATACAAAGCCCAACGAAAAAAGACTCCAGATGAATTAAGCCCTCAATTTGATTTGATCAAAGAAGTATTAACTGCTTTTAAGATTCCAGTTTTACAATTAGAGGGTTATGAAGGAGATGATATTATTGGGACTTTAGCCCAAGCTGGTGCCCAGGAAGGATATCAAGTCACCATTACTACTGGAGATAGAGATGCATTACAGTTAGTAACTGAGGATATAGAGATTATGTATACTAAACGTGGTATCACTAATATTGTAAAATATGATTTAGATAAAGTAAGGGAAGATTATGAGTTAGAACCAAAGAAATTAATAGATATGAAAGGTTTAATGGGCGATAAATCAGATAATATTCCAGGAGTTGACGGAATTGGTGAGAAGACATCTACTAAGTTGTTGCATCAATTCGATAGTTTAGAAGAAGTATTAGATAATATTGACCAAGTTTCTGGAAAGAAGAGGAAGGAAAGATTAAGAGAACAAGGTGATAGAGCTAGAATGAGTAAGAAGTTAGCTACTATTAAATTAGATGTTCCTATAGATTATGATTTAGAAGAATTTACTTTAGTTGAACCAGATCAAGATAAATTGGTTGAAGTTTTTAGTAAATTAGAATTTAATACTCTTTTAAAGGAATTTGGTGGTTATGATACTCTTTCTTTTAGTGAGGATTTTGAACTAATTACTGATTATTCCCAATTAGATAAGTTAATTAATAACTTAAAAGAAGAAAAGCAGATTGGTTTTAAGTTTAATTTTGCAGAAACTAAGTTATATCAGCAAAAAGCAAATGGATTAACTATAGTCTATAATGATCAAGAAGCATATTACATAGATATGAAAGAATTAGAGGCTAAAGAAGTAGTTAAAGCATTAAAAGATTACTTTGAAGATGAAGAGGTTAAGAAGTTAAGTTTAGATAGTAAACAGAATTTACTTTATCTTAAAGAGCTAGGAGTAGAAGTAGAAGGATTAGATTTTGATCCTCTATTAGCAGGATATCTCTTGCGTCCGTCAAATAAAAAGCAAGATTTAGAAGATTTATTAACAGAGTATTTAAAAGTGGAATTATCAGAGGTTGATGATGAAGTTGAGCAAGAAACACAATTAGTAAGAAGTCTATTTAAATTAAAAGAGAAATTAATCAAAGATTTAAAAGATAAAGGTTTACTAGAACTTTTTGTTGATGTAGAGTTGCCATTAATCCCAGTTTTAGTTGAATTAGAATTAAATGGAATTGCAGTTGATGAAGATGAATTAGAACGATTATCTAGTAAACTACAAGAGAAATTAGATTCTATTTGTACTAAAGTCTATGAATTATCCGGAGAAGAATTTAATCTGAATTCTCCAAAGCAGCTAGGAGAAATTCTTTTTGAAAAGCTAGGTTTACCAGTTATTAAGCGTACTAAGACAGGTTATTCTACTAGTGCTTCTGTTTTAGAAGAATTAGAAGGTAAACATGAAATTATTCCTTTAGTATTAGAATATAGACAGTACCAAAAGTTAAAGTCAACATATGTTGACCCATTAGCGGACTTAATTAATCATCAAACCGATAGGATACATACTTCCTTTAATCAAATGGTAACTGCCACCGGTAGATTAAGTAGTACTGAACCTAATCTACAGAATATACCAATTAGAACTGAAGAAGGAAGAGAAATTAGAAAAGTATTTGTAGCTGAAGAAGGAAAAAAATTATTAGCCGTTGACTATTCTCAAGTAGAATTAAGAGTTTTAGCACATATTTCTCAAGATGAGAACTTAATCGAAGCTTATATTAATAATGAAGATATTCATACTAAGACAGCAGCAGAAGTCTTTGGTGTTGAGGCTGAGAATGTGACTTATGAACAAAGAAGAAGAGCTAAAGCTATTAACTTTGGAATAGCTTATGGTATAAGTCCATGGGGATTAGCAAAAGATATTGATGTAAGTAATAAAGAAGCCGAAGATTATATTGACCAGTATTTTAATCGCTATCCAAAGGTAAAAGAGTATATGGATGAAAAGATTCAGGATGCGAAGGATCAAGGATATGTTAAGACAATTCTAAATCGTCGACGTTACTTACCAGAAATTAATAGTAGTAATTATCATCGTCGTAGTTTTGCAGAAAGAATGGCAATTAATACTCCGATTCAAGGTAGTGCTGCAGATATTATGAAATTAGCTATGCTAGCTGCTTCAACTACTTTAAAAGAAAGAGGATTAGAAAGTGAGATCCTGCTGCAGGTTCATGATGAATTAGTTTTTGAAGTACCAACTGAAGAATTAGAAGAAGTCCAACAGATTATGAAAGAAAAAATGGAAAGTGTAATTGAATTAGACGTGCCATTGATAGTAGATTTAAATGTAGGTAAGAATTGGCGTGATATGGAAGAGGTAGAGTAGACTTCATAAATGAAGGGGGAAATTGATGGTGTTAAATACAGAGACTATTAATAAAGTGTTAAAGGCTGCTTTAAATAAAGGCGGTGAATTTGCAGAATTATTCTTTGAGAAGAAGATTATTAATCAATTTAGTATGGAAAGCAGTAAATTAGAGAGAGTTAAGACTGGTTATGACTTAGGAGTTGGGATTCGAGTTATTAATGGTGACCAAGTCTCTTATGCCTATACTGATGATGTTGCATTAAATGCTTTATTAGAGACTGCTAAAGTAGCTGGCGCTGCTAGTAAATATCATGAGAATGTAACTATTAATAATCTAAAATTAAATAAGTATGATTCTCCACACCAGATTAAGATTAGACCCGAAGAAGTCGATAAATTAAAGAAGAAAGCTATTTTAGAAACTGTAGATAAAGCAGCTAGAGGTGTTGATGAACGGATTCAACAGATTATGGCCAGTTATGTAGATTATGCACAACAGGTTCAAATTGCTAACTCTCAAGGGTTATTTGTCGAAGATGAAAGAGTTAGAACCCGTTTAATGGTTAATGCTGTAGCCTCCGATGGGAAAGGAATTCAGACTGGAAGAGAAACTCCAGGAAAGCATGCAGGTTTTGAATTATTCGATGAATATCCTCCAGAAGAGATGGGGAAAAGTGCAGCTAACAAAGCAATTACTATGCTAGAAGCTAGACCAGCACCTTCTGCTCGGATGCCAGTAGTAGTTAATCATGGTTTCGGTGGAGTTCTTTTTCATGAAGCCTGTGGTCATGGTTTAGAAGCAGATGCTATTCAGAAAGGTTCGTCTGTCTATGCCGGAAGAGTTGGAGAAAAAGTAGCAAATGAAAAAGTAACAGCTATTGATGATGCTACAATTACTAATGAATGGGGTTCTTTTGTAGTAGATGATGAAGGAAATCCTGCTGAAGAGACAGTTCTAATTAAAGATGGTAAGTTAACCGATTACATGTATGATTTCAAAGCAGCTAAGAAAGCTGATAGAAAATCTACTGGAAATGGTCGTCGTCAATCTTATCGTCATCAACCAATTCCAAGAATGACTAATACTTTTATTGCTCCTGGTGATTCAACGCCAGAAGAGATAATTGGGAGTGTAGATAAAGGATTATATGCTAAAAGTTTAAGCGGTGGGCAAGTAGAACCAGCAACCGGAGATTACACCTTTACAGTTGCTGAAGGTTATTTGATTGAAAATGGTAAAATAACAGAACCGGTCCGGGGTGCTACTTTAGTAGGGAATGGTCCAGATAGTTTACATCGAATCACTATGGTAGGCAATGACTTAAAACAAGCTCCAGGAATGTGTGGTAAAGAAGGCCAGAGTGTACCAACAGCAGTAGGGCAACCTACATTATTAATTGAAGAAGTGACTGTAGGCGGTACAGAAATGGAGGGAGAATAGAGATGACTGAAAAGCTTAATTTAGAAGCAATAATCTCTCAAGGTCAAGAATTAGGTGTAGATGATATAGAATTATTTTATGAAGAATCGACTGAGAATAATTTAAAGGTCTATGAAGGAGAAGTAGAATCTTTAAAATCAGCTCACGCTAAGGGATTAGGTATTAGAGTTTTTATTAATCAACAGATGGGATTTGCTTATACTTCTAACTTTGAATCTGAAGAAATAAAGAAGACTCTAAAAGAAGCAATTGCTAATGCTAAAGTCGTTAGTCCAGATGAATATCGTACTTTACCAGAGGTTACTGATGAAATTAAAGATTTAAATCTTTATAATCCAGAATTAGCTGATAGTGATATAGAAGATAAGATTCAAGTGTCTTTAGATTTAGAAACTGCAGCATTAGAATATGATGAGCGGATTGACACTGTAGATACTGTAGGTTATGGAGATAGTGAAGTAGATATCAGAATTATTAATTCTAAAGGGTTTGATGAAAGTTATCGACAGAATCAATGTTATGCTTATTTATACGTTATTGCCCGGGAAAATGATGAAGCTGAAACTGGAATGGCCATTACCTATGGTGACTCATTATCAGAGTTAACTCCACAAAAGACAGGAGTAGAAGCAGCTAAGAATGCAGTTGATCTTCTAGGAGGAAAACCGGTTAAATCACAAGAAGCGCCTGTAGTATTTCCACCTGAAGTAGGAACTATGTTTATGTATGTTTTAGCACAGGCCTTGACAGCTGAAGCAGTCCAAAAAGGTAGGTCAGTCTTTGCCCAACGATTAGGAGAAGAAGTTGCTGCTAAAGAAGTGAATATTGTAGATAATGGTCTCCTATCTGAGGGGTTAGCTACTGCTCCTTTTGATGCTGAAGGAGTAAAGTGTAGTGAAACTGAAATAATCAAAAATGGTAAGTTGCAAACTTTTTTATATGATACTTATACTGCTAATAAAGCAGGAAAAGAATCGACTGGTAATGCTAGTCGAGGTTCCTATCAAGGGGTTCCAAGTGTTTCTCCTAGTAATTTTTATTTGGTTGCAGGAGATAAGACTGCTGATGAAGTATTAGAATCAGTAGAAGATGGGTTTTATGTAATGAAGGTATCAGGATTAGTAACTGGAGGTGCTAATCCTATTTCCGGTGACTTCTCTGTTGGAGCTACTGGAAGGTGGATCGAAAATGGCGAATTATCAAAGCCAGTTCGAGAAGTTACTATAGCTGGTAACTTAATTGATTTCTTAAAAGATATTGATTTAATTGGAGATGATTTAAAGTTTAATCCAATGATTGGAGCTTATGCAACACCGACCTTTAGAGTAAAGAAGCTAGCCATTAGTGGTTCATAATTATTAGAAATTATTTTTCACGATTTATGATAAATTTAATATACTACTAATGTGAATAAATAATTCGGTCAGGCGATCAGCGAACTTAGATTTTCTAGGGAGGTTGATGGTGCTGGGCTTTTTAGCAGCGGGTTTTAATAACCTGTGGGACCACCAATTAACCATTTGGTTCCACAGGTTATATTATTTTAAAATTTAATATGAAAGGAGGGAGGTTATGGAGGCAGAATATAGATATAAAGTTAGTCAAAAGATAAGTATTATTACTTTAATAGCTAATGTGATTTTTGCTGGAGCTAAAATATTTATCGGAACTGTCTTTCATAGTCAAGCTTTAGTAGCTGATGGTATCCATTCAGCTTCTGATGCAGTCTCTACAATAACCGTGATGGTTGGGAATAAAATTTCTAAAGCTCCCCCGGATGAGGAGCATCCTTATGGTCATGGAAAAGCTGAATCTATTGCTACTAAGGTATTAGGAATTATATTAATTATAGGTGGTCTTATTATTCTAAAAGAGACTATATATACTATATTATATAAACATATTACAATCCCCGGTAGGATTGTTTTATGGGCTGCAATAGTTTCGGTATTATTCAAAGAAATAATGTATCGATATACATATCAAGTAGGAAAGAAGGTTAATAATAAAGCATTGATTGCTGATGCTATTCATCATCGGACAGATGCCTTTTCTTCAATTGCAGCTTTAATAGGAGCTGCTGGAGCTAGATTAGGTTATCCGATTTTAGACCCTATAGCCGGCTTAATAGTAGCGTTATTAATTTTAAAGATGGGAATCGAAGTCTTTAAGGATGCAGCAAATGAATTAATGGATGCAGCACCTGCTCCAGAAAAGTTTAATGAGGTTTTAAAAATTTTAGGTACTATAGATGAAGTACTTGAGGTAAGCAACTTAAAGATTAGACCTCATGGTCCTAATTACTGTATAGATGTTAGAGTAGTAGTAGATAATCACTTAAGTGTAGTAGAAGGACATGAAGTAGCCGTAAAAGTTAAGCAAAGAATTAAAGATCAAAGTAATCATGCCCAGGAAGTATTAGTTCATGTAGACCCTAAAGGGGTCCAACATAGTGAGCTAGGATATTAATTCTGGATATATTGGAAATTTTGATAATTATATTTTACATGTGATATAATAACTGTAAAATAAAGTGGAGGTACTAAATATGCCAGAATTACCAGAAGTACAGACAGTGGTAGACTCTTTGCGTCCAAAGATAAAGGATTTAAGAGTAATAGATGTAGAAATTAAAGAAAAAAAGATGATTGCTTTTCCAGATATATCTGGTTTTAAAGAAGTATTAATTAATAATCAGGTTAAAACTGTAAGGCGGAGAGGTAAATACATTATTATAGAATTGGCTGATGGGCATTATTTGGTAACTCATTTACGGATGACTGGACAATTGATATATTCTTCTGATAATTCTGAAGAGGCTAAATATACATATATAATTATCCAATTTGATAATCAACATCAATTGCGATTTATAAATAAACGTAAATTTGGTAGGATGTACTTAGTTTCTGACTTAGCCGATGCTGGTAGTCTAACTAAATTAGGTCCAGAACCGTTAGAGGATGATTTTACATTTGATAAATTTAAAGCATTGTTTGATAATAGAACTGGTATGATTAAGCCGTTATTACTTAATCAAAAATTTTTAGCCGGTTTAGGTAATATTTATGTAGATGAATCTCTTCATTTATCTCATGTTCATCCTGAACGTAAAGCTAACAGATTAACTGAAAAAGAATTAAAGAATTTATATAAGAATATTAGAAAGATATTAAGAGAAGGAATTAAATATAGAGGAACTACTAAATGGGATTATGTGGATAGTAGCGGTAATGCAGGTGAATACCAAAATCATTTAAAGGCGTATGACAGAGAAGGAGAAGTGTGTTATACTTGTGATACGCCATTGAATAGGATTAAGGTAGGAGGTAGGAGCTCCTATTTCTGCCCGCAATGCCAATCTCCTGATAAATAATTAACTACAATTAAGTTCGGACAGGCACAGTATATCTATCCCCTTCATATATTAGTTAGTGTATTGATATATGGAGGGAGGAGAATTCCTTTGGAATTTATATCGATCTTAATTTTAGCATTAGCTATTAGTTTAGATGGAATGGTAGTAGGAGTTACTTACGGTCTAAGGAAAATAGAGATACCTATATTATCATTATGTATTATTAGTTTAACTTCAGCTATTTCTGTCTTAGTTTCAATGGTTTTAGGGAAGGTAATATCTACTTTTTTATCTGTTAAACTAGCAGAAAACTTAGGTGGATTATTATTAGTTATAATTGGTCTTTGGATTTTATATCAATCTGTCAGAACTATCTTAATTGACCAGACTTTAGATTCTGATGTTCTTATTAAAGATAATTCAATTAATGATGATAGACCACTATTTAAATTTAAAATTAAATCTTTAGGTATTGTAATTAAAATATTAAGTGAACCAGTGAAAGCAGATTTAGATTATTCAGGTGTAATTAGTAAAGTAGAAGCTGTTTTTTTAGGTTTTGCATTAGCCTTAGATGCTTTTGGAGTTGGTTTTGGCGCAGCTATGACAGGTTATGCACCACTTTTAACTACTATTTCTGTAGGAATATCTAAGTTTATTTGTCTATCTTTAGGTCTTTATATAGGGGCCAAGTTTGATGTAAATAAGATTAATTATAAGACTACTCTTTTACCAGGGATTTTATTAATTATATTAGGTGTCCTTAAATTTTTCTAAGAATATTAAATTAACAAAGGAGCATACCAAATTGTTTATTGGATTAACTGGTGGAATAGCTAGTGGAAAAAGTACTGTTAGTAAATTGCTTAAAGATTTAGGTATTCCAGTTATTGATGCAGATCAGATTTCTAGAGAAATAGTAAAACCTAATAAACCAGCATGGCAAAAGATTGTTGATTACTTTGGAAGAGATATACTGTTATCTAATCAAAATTTAAATCGTGATAAATTAGGAGAGATTATATTTAATGATGAGACGGCTAGGGAAAAATTAAATCAAATTACTCATCCTAAGATCATTTCTGAAATAAAGAAAAGAGCAGAAAAATTGAAGGAAGCAGGGGAAGGTACTGTTGTAGCAGATGTCCCTTTATTAATTGAGATTAATATGATGGAGATATTTGATGAAGTTTGGGTTGTCTATGTGAGACGAGAAACACAAATAAAAAGATTAATGACTAGAGATCAAATAGACCGTGAAACAGCTATAGCTAAGATTGAATCTCAGATGTCTTTAGACAAAAAAAAGGGATATGCAGATCGCTTGATAATTAATGAAGGTACTAAAGATGAATTAAAAGATAAAATATTATCTATATGGAGGGAGATCAATGCAGAAAAAAATAGCTCTAATTGCTCATGATGAGAAAAAAGATGATTTAATTAGATTTGCTAAGCTTAATCACGACATTTTAAAAGATTTTGATTTAATTGCCACTGGAACGACTGGTAAGTTATTAAATAGAGATACTGGTTTAAAAGTAATGAGAATGGCTTCAGGTCCATTGGGTGGAGATCAACAGATTGGAGCAGAAGTAGCGAGAGATGAATTAGATGCGGTTCTTTTCTTTAGAGATCCTTTAACTGCTCAACCACATGAACCTGACGTAAGTGCTTTACTTAGGGTTTGTGATGTACATAATGTTCCTTTAGCTACTAATCAAGCAACGGCTACGATGGTATTAAAATGTATAAATGTAAAGGTTGATATTGATTAAGGAGTGTTAAGTTTGGTTATCAGATTACAGAAATTAAAGTTGGTAATGATGATTATCTGTTGTATAATTGTTATTGCTATGTTAATTATTAATTATAATAGTATTCTTAAAATATTTTATCCGCTTCATTATAAAAAAGCTATCTTTACATATGCTGATGAGTATAACTTAGACCCATATTTAGTAGCAGCTATAATCAAGGTTGAGAGTAAATTTAATGAGGATGCTATTTCGGAACGTGGAGCCAGAGGTTTAATGCAAATAATGCCCTCAACAGGTGAGTGGATAGCAGGGGAGTTAGGTATTGAAGATTTTAATCCTGATTTATTATATGGTCCTAAATTAAATATTAACCTTGGTAGTTGGTATTTGGCCCATTTAAAAAAAATATTTTCTAATGATTTAACTTTAGTAATTGCTGCTTATAATGGAGGGCAGGGGAATGTAAACCGCTGGTTAGAGTTAAAACAGTGGAGCGGTAGACATCGTGATTCAGATCAAATTCCTTTTCCAGAAACAAGGGCTTATGTTAAGAAAGTGACAAAAACATATCAGCGATATAGGAAGATTTATCAATCAGAATAAGTGATTGGTAAATCTTTTTCATTTGACAATTATCGACATGAATTATATAATATATATGTTAATCTAATTATATAGGTATTTAATAATTTGTTATAATACTAGCAGTTTTCCCGATTACTTGAGGAGGTGAGATTAATAACTGTTAGGCAATTGAATGACTTATGTCAGTATGCCTACTCCTGTGGTTTTAATTATTAAAAGATTCAGTCAGTTATTTAATAGTATTTTATTAGTAGATTTAAAATTAGGGAGTAGATAGTTAAACATTGAGAATATATGTAAGGACATTATATAGGAAGGTGGTAATCTATGTTCACATATGCAATGAGAAAGTTGTTAATGGCTGTTCCTATTTTAATAGGAATTATAACAATTACTTTTTTATTGAATTTTGTTTTTGTACCTGGTGACCCAGTTCGGATTATGATGGGACAGTCAGCAGATGAAGAGACAATTCAAATGATTAGGAAAGAATTAGGGTTAGATCAACCTTTGTATGTTCAGTATTTTAAAATGTTAGGGAGATTAGCAAAAGGAGATTTTGGTCGTTCCTATAAAACTAATCGACTCGTAAGTGAGATGATTTTGAGCAGATTACCGGCTACAGCTAAATTAGCATTTAGTGCTATGTTAGTAGCTATAATTATGGGAATAACCGCCGGAGTGATTTCTGCTATTAAACCATATTCGTTTTGGGATTATTTCTTTATGGGAGGCGCTTTATTAGGAGTTTCTATGCCGGTCTTTTGGTTAGGATTAATGTTAATTGTAGTATTTGCTATTAAACTAAATCTCTTGCCTGTTGGTGGTTATGGAGATGGTCAAATTCAGTATTTGATTTTACCAGCAATTACTTTAGGTACTATGCAAGCTGGTCGGATTGCTAGAATGACTAGATCCAGTATGTTAGAGGTAATTGGTAAGGATTATATTAGAACTGCTCGTGCTAAAGGGTTAAGTGAAAAAATAGTAGTAATTAAACATGCTTTAAGAAATGCATTGGTTCCAGTAATTACGGTAATAGGAACTCAGTTAGGATATTTACTAGGTGGAACTGTGTTAACTGAAACTACGTTTTCCTGGCCAGGAATTGGAAGGCTAGCTGTTGATGCTGTTCAAGCTAGAGATTTCCCTCTAATTCAAGGGACTGTACTTTTCTTAGCTGTTATCTTTATTGTAGTAAACTTATTAGTAGATTTAGGGTATGGATTTTTAGACCCACGTATTAGATATGATTAAATCATTAAATTGGACAAGGAGGTAATGATATGGCCTTACAGAATAAATCGGTACAAAAAGAGTCTATGCAACAGAAAGAAGAAGTAGAGATATATAGTCCCTGGCGAGAAGCTTGGCGAAAGTTAAAAAAGAATAAAATGGCAATGGTAGGTTTGGGTATTACTGTATTATTGGTGATAGTTGCTATTCTTGCACCGTATATTGCACTGCATGATCCATTGAAAGTCGACTTAATGAAGTCTTTGCAACCTCCTAGTTCAGAGTATCCATTAGGTACTGATAGACTAGGAAGAGGAATATTTAGTCGAATTGTTCATGGAGCTAGGATTTCATTACGAGTAGGATTGATCACTCAAAGTATTGCTTTAATTATCGGAGTAACTTTAGGAGCTTTAGCCGGTTATTATGGTGGTTGGGTTGATGAAGTTATTTCATATTTAATCAATGTTTTCTTAGCGTTTCCATTCTTATTATTTGCTATAGCAATTATGGCTACTTTAGGTCCAGGAATTAATAATGTTTTCTTAGCATTGGCGATAGTAAGTTGGCCTGGTTTAGCACGAATTGTTAGAGGACAGGTGATGAGTCTTAAATCAGAAGAATATGTAGAAGCTGCTAAGGCTCTAGGGGCAAATGATTTTAAAATTATCCTTAAACATTTAATTCCTAATTGTATGGCACCGATTATTGTAACTGTTACTTTAGGAGTGGCCAGTTCTATTTTGGCTGAAGCAGGTTTAAGTTTTTTAGGATTAGGAGCTCAACCGCCGACACCAAGTTGGGGATTAATGTTAAGTAGTGGACGTTCATTTATTAGAACAAATCCTGGGATGATGGTATATCCTGGTTTAGCAATTATGGTTACTATTTTAGGATTGAATCTATTTGGTGATGGTTTACGTGATGCCTTAGATCCAAAAATGAAGGATAATTAAAGCGAGGTGAAAAAATGAGTAAGGATGTAATTCTAGATGTTAATGATTTACAGACTCATTTCTTTGTAGAAAAAGGAGTAGTTAAAGCCGTAGATGGTGTTAGTTTTCAAATAGAGAAAGGTGAAACTTTAGGAATCGTTGGTGAGTCTGGTTCTGGGAAGAGTGTAACTTCTACTTCAATTATGCGCTTAATTCCTCAGCCACCAGGAAAGATTGTTGGTGGTGAAATCAAATTTAAAGGTGAGAATCTATTAAATAAAAGCAAATCGGAAATGAGAAATATTAGAGGAA